>NZ_JAEUMO010000064.1 GCF_016793285.1 Phenylobacterium sp. | reverse complement strand
GTCCATCGCGCCGCCCTCGATCAGCGCAAGCGCCCGCGAGACCGTGTTGGACGTCCCGCGCCAGGCGCCGAGGTCGGGCGAGGCCTCGGGGCGGCAACGCAGGCAGGGCCTGTAGCCCGCCTCCTGAGCGGCGGCGGCCGTGGGATAGAAGGTCATGTTCTGGGGCTTCGGCGTGCGCGCCGGGCAGATCGGCCGGCAATAGACGCCCGTCGTCTTCACGGCGCCGAAGATGCGCCCGTCGAACCGCGCATCGCGGGTCTGGAAGGCGCGCCGACAGGCTTCGAAATCCATATCCATGGCCGGAAGATGGGCGCGGGCGGGCTGGAAGTCTCGCGGTTTTCGGACACGAATGCGCTGGGGCTGGCGGTTTTCGGACGGCGCCTCCAAGGGGTCTGCGGCGTCGTGTATCGCCGCACGGCCGACGCCCGAAGACGTTACGAATCCCCTTAAGAAACGGCGCCGCCAAAAGCCGCGCCGCGTGCGACACCTTTGCACCTCCTCGTGAACCTCGCGGGTCCCTAAAGGTCCCGCCCGAGAAGGGGCGTGGGGCGCCGCAGGAAAGCTCACAGGACAGGCAGGACAAAGCTTAACCGAGAAGCGCTCTCGTCGCGATCAACTTCGATTCGGCGGCGAAATTCTGTCTCGGACGCTACGATTTCTTGCATTCGCTGCTTCAGGGCGGCGACGCCTGTTTGTTGCGGCGCCTCACGCCCCTTGCCGTCGCGAGGGACGCAAGCATGGCCATCACAACCGTCAGCACCACCGCCGGGCTGGTTTCCGCGCTCAAGGCCGCCGCCGATGGCGATACCATCCAGCTCGGCAGCGGAACCTACTCGGCCGTCAGCCTGAAGGACCTGAGCTTCGCCAACGGCGTGACGATCACGTCGCAGACGCCGGGCGCACCGGCGGTGATCACGGACATGACCCTGAGCGGGACCAGAGGACTGACGTTCCAGGATCTGGAGTTCGCCGCCAGGTTCGGCGACGGAATCTCCTATCGGGTCGAGTCCTGCCAGAACCTCGTGTTCCAGCGCCTCGACGTCCACGGCTCGCTCGACAGGAACCCCTCGAACGACGGCCTCGGATTCCTCATCCGCAATTCGGCGAACGTCACCGTCAGGGATTCCGAATTCAGGGAGCTCGACTCGGGGATCAGCCACCTCAACGACGAGCACCTGAAGATCGTCGGGAACAGTTTCCACGACCTGCAGATGGACGGCGTGCGCGGCGGCGGCTCGTCGTGGGTGACCATCTCGGGCAACCGCTTCCGCGACTTCTTCCGCGAGGCCACCACGCACGCCGACGCGGTCCAGTTCTGGACCAGCGGCGTCACGACGACCGCCCACGACATCGTCGTCTCCAACAACTCCGTCGTCCGCGGCGACGGCCTCTATATCCAGGGCATTTTCTTCGGCGACGAGAGCGGCGTGGGCTACGACCATGTCGCAATCAGCGGCAACCTCGTCGTGGGCGAAGCGATCGCGGGCATCAGCGTCACCGGCGCCCATGACGTCACCGTCACGGACAACATCGTCCAGGGCTTCCTGGACCGGAAGTCGTACATCAAGCTCATCGACTCCGACGTCGGCATCGCCGCGAACAACTTCAGCAGCCTCGTCAACCTGCTGGAGTCCGGCAACATCCAGACCTACGGCAACACCACCATCGGGCAGGCCGACGACGACGGCGCCTGGGCGATCCAGCTCTGGCAGTCCAGGCAGGGCCAGCCTCCGGCTGTCGGTCTCAGGCTCGTCGGCGATGCGGGCGACAACACACTGACCGGCGGCGACCTGGCCGACACCCTCGCCGGCGGAACCGGCAACGATCTGCTGACTGGCGGCGGCGGCGACGATGTCTTCGTGGTCGACGACAAGCTCCGGATCGTCGAGACGGCGAACGGCGGCATCGACACGGTCAGGAGCAGCATCGGCTTCAGCCTGCCGGCCAACGTCGAGGTCCTGGAGCTCACCGGCGCGCGCGCTTCGACGGGCAACGGCAACGCCCTCGACAACGTCGTCACTGGCAACGGCGCGGCGAACCTGCTGCGGGGCCGCGCGGGCGCCGACACGCTGTCGGGCGGCGCCGGCGGCGACACGCTGTACGGCGAGGCCGGCGCCGACATCCTGACCGGCGGCGCGGGCGCGGATCGGTTCTCGTTCGGCCCGGGCGACGGGCGCGACGTCATCCGCGACTTCGGCGCTGGCGCCGAACACGACCTCATCGACGTCTCGGCCCTGCGGGCGGCCGGCGCGACGTCGACCCTGGCCCAGGCCGGCGCGGACGTGACGATCACCTTCTCCACCGGCGAACAGATCGTCGTGCAGGATACGCTGGTCGCGGAATTGCGCGCGCACGCCAGCGGCTGGATGTTCTGATCGCAGCACCGGCTGGCCACGGTCCGCGGCGCAAAGTACATCGCCGCTCATGACCAGCGGCGCCATCGACGGCTCCCGGGCCGCCGTGCTCGTGACGGGCGGGGCGGGCTATATCGGCGCGCACACCGCCAAGGCCCTGGCCGAGCGCGGCTATCGGCCGGTGGTGTACGACGACCTGTCGGCCGGCTTCCGCGAAGCCGTCCGCTGGGGCCCGTTCGTGCGCGGCGACATACGGGACGAGGCGGCGCTGCGCTCGGCGATGGCCGGGCACGCGGTCGCCGCGGTGATCCACTTCGCGGGCGTCATCGAGGTGGCCCGCTCCGTCGCCGAACCCGGCCTGTTCTGGGACATCAACGTGGGCGGCACGGGCGCCCTGCTGGCGGCCATGCGCGCCGCGGGCGTGCCGCGGCTGGTGTTCTCCTCCACCGCCGCGGTCTACGGCCAGGCCGGCCGCGGCGCGGGCGAGATGATCGCAGAAGACGACGAGAAGGCGCCGTCCAGCCCCTACGGCGACACCAAGCTCGCCGGCGAGCGGATGATCGCCGCGCATTGCCGCGCCCACGGCCTGACGGCGGTCGCGCTCCGCTACTTCAACGCCTCGGGCGCGGACCCCTCCGGCGTCATCGGCGAGGCGCACGAACCCGAGACGCACCTGATCCCCCTGGCGGTAGCCGCCGGACTCGGGGAGGGCCGGCCGCTGACCGTCTACGGCGACGACTTCGACACCCCCGACGGCACCTGCCTGCGCGACTACGTCCATGTGAACGACCTGGCCGCGGCGCACGTCGCGGCCCTGGAGGCCGACCTCGGCCCCGGCGCCTTCGAGGCTGCGAACATCGGCGCAGGCCAGGGGCGCTCCGTGCGCGAGGTGATCGCGGCGGTCGAACGGGCGCTGGGCCGGCCCGTGCCGTGCGCCGTGGGCGGCCGCCGCGCGGGCGATCCACCGAGCCTGGTGGCCGACACCGGCCGGGCCCGGGCGCTGCTGGGCTGGGAGCCCGCCTGTTCGGATCTGGACCGGATCGTCCGCGACGCGCTGCGCTGGGAAGCCCAGCCGGCCTATGGCCTCGGCCACCGCGTCCGGCGCAACTGACCTGCTCGCGCGTGGAGATTTCCTGCGCGCGCCCCGCCTTGCGCCCTGTCGGGGCGACGGCTAACTCAGCCGGCGGAGAGGCCCGAGGCTTGCAGGCTCGCGCTGCGGCTTCTCAATTCCGGACGATCAGCAGATGGACGCCAGGGTGCCCGAAACAATGACAGCGCAAGGCGCCATGTCCCGTGAGACGCTGACGCATCTGGAGCGGCTGGAGGCGGAGAGCATCCAGATTTTCCGGGAGGTTGTGGCGGAGTGCGAGCGTCCGGTGATGCTGTACTCGATCGGCAAGGACTCGGCGGTGATGCTGAGGCTGGCGCAGAAGGCGTTCTATCCGAGCAAGCCGCCGTTCCCGCTGCTGCACGTCGACACCACCTGGAAGTTCCGGGAGATGTATGCGCTGCGCGAGCGGATGGGTCGCGAGAGCGGGATGGATCTCCTGATCCACCAGAACCCGGAAGCCCTCGAGCGCGGCATCAACCCGTTCGACCACGGCTCGCTGCACACCGACATGTGGAAGACCGAGGGCCTGAAGCAGGCGCTGGACAAGTACGGCTTCGACGCGGCCTTCGGCGGGGGGCGCCGGGACGAGGAGAAGAGCCGGGCGAAGGAGCGGATCCTGAGCTTCCGGACGGCCGAGCACCGCTGGGACCCGAAGAACCAGCGCCCGGAGCTCTGGCGGCTCTACAACACCAGGAAGGCCCAGGGGGAGAACTTCCGGGCCTTCCCGATCTCCAATTGGACCGAGCTCGACATCTGGCAATACATCTACCTGGAGGACATCCCGATCGTGCCCCTCTACTTCGCCGCCGAGCGGCCGGTGGTGGAGCGCAACGGCAACCTCATCATGGTCGACGACGAGCGGATGCGGCTGCTGCCGGGCGAGGTCCCGCAGATGAAGTCGATCCGGTTCCGCACCCAGGGCTGCTACCCGCTGACCGGCGCCATCGAGAGCACGGCCTCGACGCTGCCCGAGATCATCCAGGAGATGCTGCTCACCACCACGTCGGAGCGTCAGGGCCGGGTCATCGACCACGACCAGACCGCCTCGATGGAGAAGAAGAAGCAGGAGGGGTATTTCTGATGTCCCACAAGAGCGACCTGATCGCCCAGGACATCGAGGCGTATCTCCACCAGCACCAGCACAAGTCGCTGCTGCGGTTCCTGACCTGCGGGTCGGTGGACGACGGCAAGTCGACCCTGATCGGGCGGCTGCTCTACGACTCGAAGATGATCTTCGAGGACCAACTGGCGGCTCTCGAAGCGGACTCCAAGAAGGTGGGCACGCAGGGGGGCGACATCGACTTCGCCCTCCTCGTCGACGGCCTGGCGGCCGAGCGGGAACAGGGCATCACCATCGACGTGGCCTACCGCTTCTTCTCCACCGACCGGCGCAAGTTCATCGTCGCCGACACCCCGGGGCACGAGCAGTACACCCGCAACATGGTCACCGGCGCCTCGACGGCGGATGCGGCCATCATCCTGATCGACGCGCGCAAGGGCGTGCTGACCCAGACGCGGCGGCACAGCTATCTCGTCTCGCTTCTCGGCATCCGCCATGTGGTGCTGGCGGTGAACAAGATGGACCTGGTCGACTGGAGCCAGGAAGTGTTCGACGCCATCGTCGGCGAGTACCGCGACTTCGCCGACCAGATCGGGATCAAGGCCTTCACCGCCATCCCGATGTCGGCGCTGAAGGGCGACAACATCACCGACAGCTCCGAGCGCTCGCCCTGGTACGCCGGTCCGCCGCTGATGCGCTGGCTGGAGGAGGCCCCGGTCGAGGACGACCTGCAGGAGAAGCCCTTCCGCATGCCGGTCCAGTGGGTGAACCGCCCCGACCTCGACTTCCGCGGCTTCTCCGGCCAGGTCGCCTCCGGCGTCATCCGGCCGGGCGACAAGGTCAAGGCCCTGCCCTCGGGCCGCGAGAGCACGGTCGCGCGGATCGTCACCTTCACCGGCGACCTGCCGCAGGCCGTCGCCGGCCAGTCGGTCACCATCACCCTCGCCGACGAGATCGACGTCTCCCGTGGCGACGTGCTGGCCGCGTCCGGCCGCCCGCCCGAGGTCGCCGACCAGTTCGAGGCGACCATCGTCTGGTTCGACGACGAGGCGCTGCTGCCGGGCCGGCCCTACCTGCTGAAGCTCGGGACCCGCACGGTCCAGGCCCAGGTCGCCGAACCCAAGCACAAGGTCAACGTCAACACCCTGGAGAAGCTCGCCGCCACCCGCCTGGAGCTGAACGAGATCGGCGTCGCCAACCTCAGCCTCTCGGCCCCGATCGCCTTCGATCCCTACGCCGACAACAAGGATCTCGGCGGCTTCATCCTCATCGACCGGATCACCAACCGCACCGTCGGCGCGGGCATGCTGCACTTCGCGCTGCGCCGCAGCCACAACATCCACTGGCAGGCCACCGACGTCGGCAAGGCCAGCCGCGCCGCCCAGAAGGGCCAGACGCCCAAGGTGCTGTGGTTCACCGGCCTCTCCGGCGCCGGCAAGTCCACCATCGCCAACCTCGTCGAGAAGCGCCTGCACGCCGACGGCCGCCACACCTACCTGCTCGACGGCGACAACGTCCGCCACGGCCTCAACCGCGACCTCGGCTTCACCGAGGAGGACCGCGTCGAGAACATCCGCCGCGTCGGCGAGGTCGCCAAGCTCATGGCCGACGCCGGCCTCATCGTCCTCACCGCCTTCATCTCCCCCTTCCGCGCCGAGCGCCGGATGGTCCGCGAGATGCTGCCCGACGGCGAGTTCGTCGAGGTCTTCGTCGACACCCCCCTCGCCCACGCCGAGCAGCGCGACGTCAAGGGCCTCTACAAGAAGGCCCGCGCCGGCGAACTCAAGAACTTCACCGGCATCGACTCCCCCTACGAAGCGCCCGAAAGCGCCGAAATCCGCATCGACACCACCGCCACATCCGCCGAACAGGCCGCCGAGCAGATCGTGGCCTGGCTCGACCGCGGCGGCGCGGGCTGACGCAGGCCATCGGACGGGGGGTGCGATGAGTCCCGACTTCTGGCTGTTCGCGGCGGTGGGCTTCGCCGCCCAGCTCGTCGACGGCGCCCTGGGCATGGCCTACGGCGTGATCTCGACGTCGGTGCTGCTGAGCGCCGGCGTCACGCCCGCCAACGCCTCGGCCAGCGTGCATGCGGCCAAGGTGTTCACCGGCCTGGCGTCCGGGCTGTCGCACATCGCCTACCGCAACATCGACTGGAAGCTGCTGGCGCTGCTGTCCGGCGGCGGCGTTCTGGGCGGGGTGGTCGGGACCTACGTCCTCACCTCGGTCCCCGGCGACGCCGTCAAGCCCTACGTCGTGGGCTGGCTGGGCCTGATGGGGCTGGTGATCCTCTACCGCGCCTGGCGGCAGACGCGGCCGAAGGTCTTCTCCTGGCGCTCGCCCTTCCCGCTCGGGCTGGTCGGCGGCTTCTTCGACGCCATCGGCGGCGGCGGCTGGGGCCCGGTGGTGACCTCGTCGCTGATGGGCGCCGGCGCCGACCCGCGCAAGGCGATCGGCACGACCAACACCGCCGAAATGTTCGTGGCCATGGCGACCTCGGCGGCGTTCCTCGCGGCGCTGCTGACCGGCCACTGGGACACCGAGGGCCTGGGCGGCCTCGTCTGGTCGGTCGCGGGCCTGATCGCGGGCGGCGTGGTCGCAGCGCCGATCGCCGGCTGGATGACCAAGGTGATGCCGCTGCGTGCGCTCACCTGGATCGTCGGCTTCCTGGTCGTCGGCCTCGCGATCTGGCAGGGCGCGATGCTGTTCCTGCCGAAGGCCTAGTGTCCCGACACTAGTCTAGCGCCGGCCGGTGTCCAGGAAGTCGCGGGCGGAGAAGTCCTTCGGCGCGGGCACCTCGACGATCGGGTCGTCGCGGTCGTCGAACTCCAGGCGCAGCGCCTTACTCATCACCGCATGCATGTCGTACAGGCAGGTGATGTAGGTGAACTCCATGATCTCTTCGTCGGAGAGGAAGGTCCGGAGCTTGTCGAAGACGCCCTGCGGCGTGCGCCCGCCGGCGGCGAGGGAATCGGCATAGGCCAGCACCGCGCGCTCCCTGTCGTCGAAGCAGTCGGCGACCTGCCAGTCGGGCACCGCGGCGATCTTCTCCTCGGACATCTTCAGGCCCCGCATCGACTTGCAGTGCTGCGAGAAGACGAACTGGCTGCCCTTCACCCAGCCGACGCGGGTCTGACCCAGCTCGCGAAGCTGCGGGTCCAGCTTGCGCTCGGGGTTGCGGTAGAGGGCGAAGCCGCGGGTGGCGTGCTCCAGGATGTCGGGCACGAGGGCGAACACGGTCCACCAGTCGCCGCGGGTGCCCGTGGCCGTGCCCGGCTCCTTCACCGGATCGCGGTCGCCGAACAGCAGGTCGTAGGTCTTCAGGACGTGCTCGGACTTGGTCTCGGCGCGCGAAACCTGGCGCAGGCGCGGCATGGGCGTTCTCCTCGAAGGCTCAGAATTCCAGCACGATCTTCCCGAAGTGCTCCCCGGCGGCCATGGCGGAGAAAGCTGCCTTGGCTTCGGTGAACGGGAAGGTCTTGTCGACGACCGGGAAGATCTTCTTCAGATCCATCATCCGGCACATGGACTCGAACATGTCGCGGGAGCCGACCGACAGGCCCTGAAGCTTCGCCGAGTTGCCGATCAGCGCCGCGGGGTTGAAGGGATCGCCCGCGCCGGCGACGACGCCGATGACGGCGATGTGCCCGCCGATCCGGACGGCGCGCATGCTCTCCTGGATCGTGCCGCCGCCACCCACCTCCATGATGAAGTCGGCGCCGCGGCCGTGGGTGGCCTCGCGGACCGGGCCCGACCAGGCCGGCGTCGCCCTGTAGTTCACGACATGGTCGGCCCCGAGCTCCTTCGCCCGCTCCAGCTTGGCGTCGGACGACGAGGTGATCAGCGTGCGCAGGCCGGCGGCGTGGGCGAACTGCAGGCCGAAGATCGACACGCCGCCGGTCCCCTGCAGCACCACCGTGTCGCCGGGCTCCAGCCGGGCGTCGTAGAAGAGGCCGCGCCAGGCGGTGAGCGCGGCGCAGGGCAGCGTCGCCACCTCATTGTCGCTCAGGAATTCCGGGACCTTCGACAGGCCGTGTTCCGAGAAGGTCTGGAGTTCGGCGCCCGCGCCCGGGATCGGGAAGCCCAGCGCCGTGACCACCTTCTCGAGGCTCGGCGGGCCCGAGATCCAGCCCTGGAAGAACAGCGTCGCCACCCGGTCGCCCGCCTTGAAGCGGGTGACGCCCTCGCCCACCGCCTCGACATAGCCACACCCGTCGGAGAAGGGCGTGATCACGTCGGTCGTCTGCGCCGGGGCGCGGCCGTGCATGCCGTTCACCATCAGGAGGTCGCGGTAGTTCAGCGACACCGCCTTCATCCGCACCAGCACCTGGCCGGGGCCGGGCGTCGGGTCGGGCTTCTCCACCACCTGGATGGCGTCCAGCCCCCACGGGGCGGAGACGTTCAATGCACGCATACGGATCTCCTCCGGCCGCGTACTTGGCGCCGCGGTCAGGCGCCCCGCAAGTCTGCCGCCACGTCAGGCCCGAACCCGCGGCAAAACGGGTTTGTCGCGCCACTGGTCGACGTCGTGGCCCCAGACCATGACCGTACCGGGATCGCGCATGGCCAGCAGCGCGTCCAGCGAGCGGTTCATCGCCGCGTGGTCGGCGAACTCGGGGAAGATGCGGCTCTCGGCGACGCCGCAGTTGTAGCAGGCGTCGCCCACCAGGATGTGGTCGCCCTCGGTGCTGCGGACGCGCGCCGACTGGTGGCCGGGCGTATGGCCGGGGCTGGGGTGGAGCGTGACCGCGCCGTCGCCGAACAGGTCGTGCTCGCCGTCCACGAGCTGCACCTGATGGCCGAGGTCGAAGTAGCGCCTGGGCAGGAAGTAGCGGTGCGCCAGCTCGCGGTCGAAGCCGGCCTCCCACTCGCGCCGCTGCACCACGAGCCTGGCGTTGGGGACGTTGTGCAGCCCGCCGGCGTGGTCGAAGTGCAGGTGGCTCAGGACCACGTAGCGGACGCGGTCGGGGTCGATGTCGAGGCGCCTCAGGTGGACGTCGACGGTCTCGTCGTCCGTCAGGGTCACGTCGGAACCGCCGGCGCGCAGGCGGGTCAGGTAGGCCTCGTCGCGGTCGGTCATCCCGTTCGGCAGGCCGCAGTCGAACAGCGCCACGCCGTCGGGGTGGTCGATCACATAGAACGGGATCGGCACGGCGACCTGCGTGCCCGGCGTCATGCCCAGCGCCTCGCCCGGGCTGTGGAACTGGCCGCAGACGCAGCCGAACAGCTTCGGGATGGCCATGGCGCTTCCTCCGGTGCGCCGCGCGCGCGGCTGGATTGAACCACGGATTCCACGGAAAGCCCGCATGGTCGAACCGCGGCGGGCGTCGCCTACGCGGGATCGAGCCGGCGCACGCCGTAGAGCCTGACCGCGCCGATGAGGCCGGCGAGGCACATGGCGGTCATCAGGAGGTAGCCCTGCGCGCCGTAGCGGTCGAAGAGCGGACCCGAGGCCATGGTGGCGACACCGGCGAGCACGCCGCCCGAGAGCGCCGAGTTCAGCGCCTGCGCGGCCGAGGCGTTGCGGGGCGTCGAGAGGCGTTCGACCAGTTGCAGCGAGGCGATGAAGGTGGCCGCGTAGCTGAAGACGTGCAGGACCTGCAGCAGGAAGACCAGCCACAGCGGCGGGGCGAAAGCGTAGGCGGTCCAGCGGACGAGCGCAGCCACGCCGCCCAGCATCAGCAGGTTCCGCGGTCCGATGCGCCGGCGCCACGGCTCCATCCACCACAGGAACGCGACCTCGGCCGCGACGCCGACGCCCCAGAGGACGCCCGTCAGGCTCTCCGGGATCCCCTGCTGCTTCCAGGTGAGGGTCGAGAAGCTGTAGTAGAAGGCGTGGCCCGACTGGATGAGGCCGCAGGCCAGCGCCGCGGTCATGAAGGCCGGGTCGCGCAGCAGGTCGCCGAGGCCCGCGAAGCGGTCGGCGGCGCGGCCGGGCAGGACGCCCTCCTCGTGTACCGGGTCGGGCGGGAGCAGGTAGCGCGCGGCCAGCGCGGTCAACGAGGCGGCCGCCGTGATCCAGACCAGCACCAGCTCGGGCGAGCCCCAGGTGAGGACCGCGCCCAGGGTGACGTTGGCGACGATGAAGGCGACCGAGCCGATGCCGCGCGGCCAGCCGTAATTGAAGCCGTCGGTCCGCGCGCGATTGAGCACCAGCACGTCGGTGAGCGGCGAGACCGTCGACAGGGCCGACGACGCGGCGAACCAGACCACCGCCCACCCCGCGAAGCCCAGCGGCAGCGCCATCAGGGCGTAGGCGGCGGCGACGCCCAGGCTCATGAAGATCAGCGCGGTGCGGCGAAGCCGGAAGCTGTCGGCCCAGACCGCCAGGAGCGGCGCGGTGAACGCCCGCGCCAGCATCGGCAGCGACAGGATCAGCCCGATCTGCGCGCCGCTGAGCCCCCGCTCGGCGAACCACACCGGCATGTACGGCGAACTCGCGCCGGTCCCGGCGAAGATCGCCGAATAGAAGAGCCCGAGGCGGACCGGCAAGGACATGGGAGCGAGGCGTACAGGGAGTCGCGGCCCCTCCTTCCTTTCCCGTGACGGGGGAGAAGCGGTAAGGTGCCTGAACAGCGATCAGGGAGGCCGTCATGAGCCGCGCCAACAGCCGCGACCGGGAACTGCGCGAGCGCGCCGCTGCGGTGATCCCGGGCGGGATGTTCGGCCACCAGGCGGTGGGCCTGCTGCCCGACGACTATCCGCAGTTCTTCCAGCGCGGCGAAGGCGCCCACATCTGGGACGCCGACGGCAACCGCTACCTCGACTTCATGTGCGCCTACGGGCCGAACCTGTTCGGCTACGCCAACCCCGAGATCGACGCGGCCTTCGTGCGGCAGCTCGGGCTGGGCGACACGCTGACGGGACCGACGGGGCTGATGGTGGAGCTGGCCGAGGCGCTGGTCTCCATGGTCAGCCACGCCGACTGGGCGATCTTCTGCAAGAACGGGACGGACGCCACGACCATGGCGCTGACCACCGCTCGGGCGCACACGAAGCGCCGGACGGTGGTGCGGGCCAAGGGCGCCTATCACGGAGCGGCGCCTTGGTGCGTGCCGCGGCCGTCGGGGGTCATCGAGAGCGACCGGGCCCACCAGATCCTCTACGACTACAACGACGTGGCCAGCCTGGAGGCGGCCGTGGCCGAGGCGGGCGACGACCTCGCCGCGATCTTCGCCGCACCCTTCAAGCACGACGCCTTCATCGACCAGGCCGACCCGGACCCCGCCTATGCGCGCCGCGCGCGCGAGCTGGCCGACGCCACCGGCGCGCTGCTGGTGGTGGACGAGGTGCGGGCGGGCTTCCGCCTCTCGCGCGACTGCTCGTGGGAGCGGCTGGGCGTGCGGCCGGACCTGTCGTCATGGGGCAAGTGCGTGGCCAACGGGCACCCGCTGTCGGTGATGCTGGGGAACGACAAGGCGCGGAAGGCGGCGAGCTCGATCTACGTCACCGGGTCGTTCTGGTACCAGGCGGCGACCATGGCGGCGGCGCTGGAGACGCTGCGGCTCATCCGCGAGACCGACTACCTGGAGCGGATCACGGGCCTGGGCGAGCGCCTGCGGAGCGGCCTTGCCCAGCGAGCCAGGGCGGCGGGCTTCGGCTTCCGCCAGACGGGACCCGGCGTCATGCCGCTGTTCCTGTTCGACGACGACCCGGACCTGCGCAAGGGCTTCTGTTTCTCGTCCGAGATGCTGAACCGCGGCGTCTACGTGCATCCCTGGCACAACATGTTCCTGTGTGCGGCCATGACGGAAGCCGACATCGACGGCGCGCTGGACGCCGCCGAGGGCGCATTCGGCGCCTTGAAGCAGCAGGTTCGCGACCTCACCCCTGTCGAGAAGATGGCCTTTCTCACCGCCGGAGCCCGCTGATGGACGACTACTCGAACTATGACGGCCTGGGCCTGGCCGAGCTGGTGAAGACCGGGCAGGTCACGCCCGCCGAGCTGGTTGAGGCCGCGATCGCGCGGGCCGAGCGCCACAACCCGACCCTGAACGCCATCGTCTACGAAGGCTACGAGGATGCGCGCAAGCAGGCCCGGGGCCCCCTGCCCGACGGCCCCTTCACCGGCGTTCCGTTCCTGATCAAGGACCTGGGCATCTCGGTCGCCGGATGGCCGCGCAGCCACGGCAGCCGGTTCGGCAACCTGGTCGACGCCGAGGACACCGGACTGATGCGGCGCTACCGCAGCTCGGGGATCATCCCGCTCGGCAAGACCAACACGCCCGAGTACGGCATCACCGGCACGACCGAGAGCGCGCGGCTCGGACCGTGCCGCAACCCCTGGAACCCGGACCACATCGCCGGCGGCTCTTCGGGCGGATCGGCGAGCGCGGTGGCGGCGGGCATCGTGCCGCTGGCGCATGCGAGCGACGGCCTGGGCTCGATCCGCATCCCGGCGGCGTGCTGCGGCCTGGTCGGCCTGAAGGTCACCCGCGACCGCAACCCGAACCTGCCCGACGGCTACGACTACACGATGGGCAACGTGGTGGATCACGTGGTCACGCGCACTGTGCGCGACAGCGCCGCGATGCTGGACGTGACCGGCGTGCCCGAGCCGGCCTCGCCCTACCCGGCCCCGCCGAAGGAGCGGCCCTACGTCGAGGAGATCGCGCGCAGTCCCGGCAAGCTCAGGATCGCCTGGTCGTCGGAGACGCCGTCGGGCCGGCCGATCGACCCCGAGATCCAGGCCGCCCTGGAACGCACCGCGGCGCTGCTGAAGGGCCTGGGCCACGACGTGGTCGAGAAGGGCCTGGGCGTCGACTACCGCGCCCTCTACGCCTCGCGTGGCGCGGCGGCGGCGGCGAACTTCGCGGCCGGCATGCAGCGCCTGATCGACGAGGTGGGCCGCGAGCCCGAGCCGGACGAGCTGGAGCCGCTGACCTGGGCCTCGCTGAAGGCCGGCCGCCGCCAGACCGGCGCCGACGTGATGCGTTCGCTGCAGGACACCCGGATGCTGGTGCGCCAGGTGCTGGGCTTCTTCGAGGACGTCGACGTCTACCTGACGCCGGTGCTGGGCACGCCGCTGCCGCGGATCGGCCACATCGACCCGGTGAACCTGGAGCCCAAGGAGGTGAACCGCCGGCAGGGCCGCGTCTTCCCCTTCACGCCGCCGTTCAACTACTCCGGCCAGCCCTCGATGAGCCTGCCGCTGGAGACGGACGCGAACGGCCTCCCCGTCGGCATGATGTTCACCGCCCGCTACGCCGATGAAGCCACCCTCTTCCGGCTCGCCGCGCAGCTCGAGAAGGAGGCCCCCTGGGCCGGCCGGCGCCCGCAGGTGTGGGGCTGATGGGGTTCTGGACACGGCGGAACTGGATGACGCTGGGCGCCCTCGGCGGCTTCGTAGCCGTGGCGGTGGGGGCGTTCGCGGCGCACGGGGTACAGGACCCGCGCTCGGCGGACCTGCTGCGGACTGGGGCGAACTACGGATTCATGCACTCGATGGCCACGTTCGCGAGCGCCACCTTCATGCAGGTGGGCGCGCGGCGGGCGCGGTTCGCGCCGGGGTTCTTCCTGTCGGGCGTGGTGCTGTTCTCGGGCTCGCTCTACGCCCTGGCGCTGGGCGCGCCGCGGTGGATCGGGATGGTCACGCCCGTCGGCGGTCTCCTGTTCCTGGCCGGCTGGGCGACCCTGGCCTGGGCGGCGCGCGGGGTGGACCCCTAGCACGCCGCGCCTCCCGCGCGGCGACGTCCTAGGGCTGACGCAGCGCCAGCAGCCGCAGGCTGGCCGCCGAGCCCAGCAGCGCCACCAGCATCACCAGGGCCATCGAGCGGGCCGAGCCGTCGTGCAGCGCCGCCGCGAGGCCCGAGGCGACCGCGCCGGTGGCGAACGACAGCGTGCCCATCAGCGCCGAGATCGCGCCGGCCCGGAGCGGGTCCACGTTGAGCGCGCCCGCCATGGTGTTGCCCTGCATGAAGCCGTAGCTGGAGAGCAGCAGGAAGAGCAGCGGCAGCACGGTCCACTGCCCGCCCACCCCGCTGAGCGCGGCGAGGGTCATGGCCACCGCGAACCCCACCGCGACGAGGCTCGCGCGACGCAGGACCGCATCCGGCGTCGTGTAGCGCAGGACCACGCGGTTCACCTGCCCCGCCCCGATCACGCCCAGGGCGTTGGCGCCGAAGATCCAGGGATAGACCCCCGGCGAGTGGCCGTAGGCGCCCATGATCAGGCCCGGCGAGGTGGAAATGTAGGTGAAGAGCGTCGCGCCGTTCAGCGCGCCGGCCAGCGCATAGCCGATCAGCCGCGGTTGCTTCAGCAGCGCGGCGTAGGACTGCAGCGGGTTCTCCCGGGACGCCTGCAGGGCGGTCGCCTCCGAGCGGGACTCCGGCATCCGGAAGACGGCGGCCGCCAGCAGCGCCACGCCGACGGCGGTCATGAACCAGAAGTTGGATTGCCAGCCGCCGAAGCCGAGCAGCACGCTGCCCAGGATGGGCGCGAGGATCGGCGCCAGCCCCATGATGAGCATCATCAGGCTGAGCATCCGGGCGGTTTCGGTGTGGTCGAAGCGGTCGCGGATCACGGCGCGCGCGACCACGCCGCCCGAACAGGCGCCCAGCGCCTGCGCGAAGCGCGCCGCCAGCAGCATCTCCATCGACGTCGCCATCGCGCAGGCGGCCGAGGCGACGATGAAGATCGCCACGCCCAGGACGATCGGGGCGCGCCGGCCGGTCCGGTCGGACCAGGGGCCGTAGAACGGCTGGCCCACGGCCATGCCGGCGAGGAAGGCGGCGACCGTCGCCTGCGCCTGCGAGGGATCGGCCTTCAGCCCCGCGGCGATGGCCGGCAAGCTGGGCAGGTACATGTCGATGGCCAGCGGCCCCATGGCCGTCAGCGAACCCAGGAGGACGACGAGGCCCCACGGCGTGGGCGGCGGCTGGCGCTGCGCTTCGGCGGGAGACTCGTTGGCGGACGTCACGGCGCCTATGCGCTTACTGGCTAAGTCGGGATGTGGGAAACCTAGAAAAGCTCGGAGGGACGGGGATGGGTGCGCTCGAGACGATGATGCCGCCGCCAAAGCGGGCGCGCCTGAACGGTGTGGAGATCGGCTACTACGAGGCCGGCCCTCGCGAGGGCGTGCCGATCGTCCTCAGCCACGGCTTCCCCGAGTTGGCGTTCTCGTGGCGGCATCAGATCAAGGCGCTGGGCGACGCCGGCCGCTGGGTGATCGCGCCGGACCAGCGCGGCTACGGCCTGTCCGGCAAGCCCGGGAAGGTGCCGGATTACGACATCGACCACCTGACCGGCGACATGGCGGCCCTGCTCGACCACCTGGGCGTCGAGAAGGCGGTCTTCTGCGGCCACGACTGGGGCGGCCTGGTGGTCTGGCAGATGCCGCTGATCCACCCCGGGCGGGTGGCGGGCGTCATCGGCCTCAACACGCCCTTCATGCCGCGCGGGCCGTCCGACCCGATCGCCGGAATGCGGGCCCGCTTCGGCCCCGACATGTACATCGTCTGGTTCCAGAACCCCGACGAGCCCGAGGCCGTGCTCGGCGCGGATACGACGTGGACCATGGACTTCTTCATGCGCAAACCCGCCGCCGCGCCGGCGGACCCGCCGCCGTCCGCCTCGGGATCGACCTTCGCCTTCCGCGACCTGCTGAAGATGTGGGACCCGTCGTCCGACGCGCGCGAGCGGCTGCTCAGCCCCGACGAGCTGGCGGTCTTCGCCGACGCCTTCCGCGACGGCGGCTTCTTCGGCCCGGTGAGCTGGTATCGGAACTTCACCCGCAACTGGGAGCGGTCGGCGACGCTGCCCGGCCGGATCGACGGCATTCCCTGCCTGATGATCACGGCGGAGCTGGACGCGGTGCTGCCGCCGTCCGCCGCCGAGCACATGCCCGCCTTCATCGGCGACCTGGAGACCAAACTGGTGAAGGGCTCCGGCCACTGGACACAGCAGGAGAAGCCGGACGAAGTGAACCGCCTGATGCTGGACTGGCTGGACAGGCGCTTCCCGAAGTAGAAGGGCGCATGGAAAGAAACACCCCGCCGCCCGCCGTGGCCGGCACGCAGCACCGGCGCGGCCTGTTTCCCGACAACGAACCGTTCGCCAGCGGCTACCTGTCGACCGGCGGCCCGCACGAGGTGTTCTACGAGGAATGCGGCAATCCCGGCGGCAAACCCTGCGTGATCCTGCACGGCGGCCCGGGCGGGGCGATCAACCCGACGATGCGGCGGTTCTTCGACCCGGCGAAATGGCGGATGGCGCTGTTCGACCAGCGCGGCTGCGGCAGGAGCCGGCCCAACGCCAGCCTGGACGACAACACCACCTGGAGCCTGATCGACGACATCGAGCGGCTGCGCGAACACCTGGGCGTCGAGAAATGGGCCGTGTTCGGCGGCTCGTGGGGCTCCACCCTGGCGCTGGCCTACGCGATCCGCCATCCGGAGCGGGTCACCGGCCTCGTCCTGCGCGGCATCTTCCTGCTGACCGAGCGCGAGCTGCGCTGGTTCTACCAGGACGGCGCCTCGTTCCTGTTCCCCGACGCCTGGGCCCGCTTCTGCGCCCCGATCCCGCCGGCCGAGCGCGGCGACATGATCGCCGCCTACCACAAGCGCCTCACCCATCCCGACCGGCGCGTGCAGGCCGAGGCGGCGGCCGCCTGGAGCCAGTGGGAGGGCGACACCATCTCGATCCGGGGGCCGGAGGCCAGGCCCTCGAAGTTCAACGAGATCGACTTCGCGATCGCGTTCGCGCGGATCGAATGCCACTTCTTCGCCAACGGCGGCTTCTTCGACAGCCCGAACTGGATCCTGGAGAACATCCACCGCATCGCCCGCATCCCCGGCTGGATCGTCCAGGGCCGCTTCGACGTGGTGACGCCGATGGAGAGCGCCTGGAGGCTGAGGCAGGCCTGGCCGGCCGCGCGGTTCGAGGTGGTCTGGGACGCCGGCCACGCTTCGACCGAGCCGGGTATCGTCGACGCCCTGGTGCGGGCCACCGACCAGGCGCTGAACGTCTGAGCGGATGAGCCGCGCCGCAATCGTTCGCGCCTATCTCAAGGCCATCGAGGGTCGGGCGGACTCGCTCGCCTTCTTCGCCGACGACGCGGTGCAGGAGGAGTTCCCGAACGCGCTGGTCCCGGCCGGCGCGCGGCGCACCGTGGCCGACCTGCGCGCGGCCGACGTCCGGGGCCGGGGCGTGCTCAGCTCCGAGAGCTACGAGATCGTCACCCTGGTCGAAGCGGGCGATACGGTCGCCTGCGAGGTGCTGTGGCGCGGCGTGCTCGCCGTGCCGCTCCGCACGCTGAAGCCCGGCGACGCCATGAAGGCCCGCTTCGCCGTCTTCTTCGAGTTCAAGGGCGACAAGATCCGCCGCCAACGCAACTACGACTGCTTCGAACCCTTCTGAGCCGGCGCACCCGCCGCCAGGGCATTCGGCGCTTGGTAGATCCGGGGTCGGTAAGCCGAATGTTCTAGGCGATGACGTCCAGTGCGGCAGCGCCGCCGACCACCGCGCCCGTTCCGAGCTTTCGATCAAGTGTAGCAAGGCGCCCGCCCCGTGAAACGGCCAGGGCCAGCAGATAGGTGTCCGTCACCTGTCCAGCGGCGCCGAGTTTGGCCGCGTCGACATGTGGGCTGTCGAGCAGGCTGAGCTCGTCGGGCCAGAAACTGTGGTCCCCGATCGCACGGAGCGAATTCAGAGACGGAATGACCGCCGCAGGAGATCCCGGCGACCCCGCATAGCGCGGATTACCGAGTATCCTGAGCGCCCCATTCTCAACGATCGGGCACGTCGCAAAGCCTCGACGCCCCCTCTCCGCGAACCACCGGTGCGCGTTTTCATGCTGGACATGCCGCGTGTCGAGCAACGCGATCAGCACGCTGACGTCCAGCAGGTGGATCACGGCGTCTCTTCGTCGATCTGCCTGATCATTTCGAGAGTCGTCGGAGGCCCGTCCCGTCGAGGCAGGAGCAGAATGCCGTTTCGATAGTGCGGTGTGGGGTCTGCCGGTGGATCCAGGGCCCGACGCACCAGATCGGACACGACCTCGCCCAGGGATCGCTTCTGGACCTCCGCCATGAAACGGGCGGCCTCCAGGACGTCGTCATCTATCGAAAGCGTCGTGCGCATGGCGCATCATGCATCAGATGCGTGATGCGCGTCAAATCACACGAAGCTGCCCTTGCCGCTGGTGACTTCGGCGTAGCGGTGGACGCGGACGCACTGGACGAGGCCGAAGCCCGCCATCACCGTCACCATGACCGTGCCGCCGTAGCTGAGCAGCGGCATCGGCACGCCGACCACCGGGGCCAGACCCATCACCATCGCGCCGTTGATGAGCACGTAGAGCGTGAAGGTGGCGGTGGCGCCCGAGGCCGCCAGGCGGCCGAAGTGGCTGTGGCTGAGGTAGGCTGTGCGCAGCGCCATGAAGATCACCGCGGCGTAGAGCGCCAGGATCGAGACGCAGCCCAGGAAGCCGAACTCCTCGGCCAGCGCGGCGAAGGCGAAGTCGGTCTGTTTCTCGGGCAGGAAGTTGAGCTGGCTCTGGGATCCGAGGCCATAGCCCTTGCCGAGCAAGCCGCCGGAGCCGAGCGCGATCATCGACTGCAGGATGTGGTAGCCCGAACCGGAGGGGTCGCTCTCGGGGTTCAGGAAGGTGAAGATCCGCTCGCGCTGATAGTCGTGCAGCACGAAGGTGATCATCGGCACCACGGCGGCGATGGCGGTCGCCGAGAAGATCGCGATCAGCCGCCAGGACAGGCCGGCCAGCACAACGATCGCCGCGCCGGTGAGCGCGATCAGCATGGCGGTGCCGAGGTCGGGCTGGTGGGCCACCAGCAGCACGGGCAGCGCGATCATCGTCGCCGGGACGAACAGCCACCACGAGAGCCGCGCCCGCTGGGCCGGGACGCCGTGGTAGAGGCGCGCGAGCGCCAGCACGATGCCCAGCTTCATGACCTCGGACGGCTGGAAGCTGAACGAGCCGATGGCGAGCCACCGCTGGGCGCCCAGGCGCACGTCGCCCACCGCCTCCACGGCGATCAGCAGCAGCAGGCCCAGGCCGTAGAGCGGATAGGCGATGGCGAACCAGACCCGAAGGTCGATCACCGCCAGCACGATCATCACCAGCAGCAGCAGCGTGAAGCGGCCGAGGTGCGCCGCGGCCCACGGCATCCACGACGAGCCCGCCATCGAGAACAGCATCAGGGCGCCGGCGCCGGCGATCAGGCTGAGCACGAGCACGAACAGCCAGTCGATCTCGCTGAGCTTGACGATCAGGCGGTCGCGTTCGCCGGGGCGCGTGAGGGCCGAGACGGTCATGCGGGCTTTCCTGTCGGCGCGTGGGCGGTGACGATCCCGTCGGCCGCGTCGGGCTGGTTCTGCATCTCGGGCGGGAGGT
Source organism: Phenylobacterium sp. (assembly GCF_016793285.1). Taxonomy (GTDB): domain Bacteria; phylum Pseudomonadota; class Alphaproteobacteria; order Caulobacterales; family Caulobacteraceae; genus Phenylobacterium. Next base: position 53,429 of record NZ_JAEUMO010000064.1, on the reverse strand, counting down.
CGGGCATCGGCGCGGGCCGCACGACGCGCTTCATGACCTCGGGGTCCTTCAGCAGGACCGTGCGCATGATCTCCCGCGCACGCGGCGCCGCCGCCGCCGCGCCGAAGCCGCCGTGCTCCACCAGCACGCTGATCGCATAGCGCGGGGCGTCATAGGGGGCGAAGGCCACGAACCAGGCGTGGTCGCGCAGCTTCCACGCGCCGGCCGTCCCATGGACGCCGCGGCCGGAGCCATAGGAGTAGGCCTGCGCCGTTCCCGTCTTGCCGGCCATCTTGACGTCGCCCAGCCCCAGGTCGGCCACGCGGGCGGCGGTGCCGATGGTGGTCACGGCGGCCATGGCCTCGCGCACGAAGTGGAGGTTGTCCTTGTTGACCGGCAGGTCGCCCCAGGCCGCGCCCGACTTCTGCTCGACGCCGCCGATGGAGCGGATCAGCCGCGGGTGCAGCGACTTCTGGCCGTTGGCGATGCGCGCGGTCATCACGCAGAGCTGCAGCGGGTTCAGGTTGGTGTAGCCCTGGCCGATGCCCATGCTCGGCGTCTCGCCGGGGTGCCATTTCGGGTCCTTGGGGAAGCGGCGCTTCTTGTAGGCGGTGTCGGGCACCAGGCCCTTCTTCTGGCCCGGGATGCCGATGTCGAAGATCTCGCCCAGGCCGAACTTGCGCGCCGTCTCGGCGATGCGGTCGGGGCCGAGCCACAGGGCGGTCTGGTAGAAATAGATGTCGCACGAGGTGGCGACCGCGTGGTGCAGGTCCTGCGCGCCGTGGACGGCGTCGCACTTCCACATCCGCCCGAAATACCAGTGGCCCGTGCAGACGTGGACCGTCTTGGGGTCGTAGCCATGCTCGAGGGCCGACAGCGCCACCATGGTCTTGAAGGTCGAGCCCGGCGGATAGGTCGCCGTCAGCGCCTTGTTGAACAGCGGCTTGTGGTCGTACTGCGCGAGCCCGCGATACTCGACGCCGGTCAGGCCGCGGACGAAGCGGTTGGCGTCGAAGCTCGGGCCCGAGAACAGGCAGAGGAGGTCGCCGTTGCGCACGTCCATGACCACGGCCGCGCCGCTCTCCTCGCCGAACACCTCCTCGGCGCGCAACTGCACGTCGGCGTCGAGGGTGAGTTCGATCACCTTGCCGGGCGTCGCCGGGATGTCCCCCTTGGCGTCCTCGCGGACCTCTCGGCCGTTGGCGTCGACCTCGACCTTCTTCGCGCCCGCCCGGCCGCGCAGAGCCAGGTCGAAGGCCTTTTCGACCCCCTGCTTGCCGATGCGGAAGCTGGGGTGGAGCATGATCGGGTCGGGGTTCGGCCCGGCCTTCTCCACGTCCTCCTTGTTCACCTTGGCCACGTAGCCGATCACATGGGCGAAGGCGCCGCCGTGCGGATAGACCCGCACCTCGCCCATGTCGGCGGTGACGCCCGGCAGCTCGGGCGCGCGGACGTTGATGGCGCTGAACTGTTCCCAGCTCATGTCTTCCATGACCTGCACCGGCGCGCGTTTGGGCGCGGAATTGATGTCCTTCAGCAGCCGCCGCTGGCGGGCCTCGTCGAGGGGCACGTATTCGGCCAGGGTGTGCAGGGTCGCCTCGGGGTCCATCCCCTTGTCCCGCGCCACCATCAGCCGGAAGTTCGGGCGGTTGGCCGCCAGGATCGCGCCGTTGCGGTCGACGATGATGCCGCGCGGCGCCGGCATGAGCTTGAAGTTGAACTGGTTGGAGGTCGCCAGCTTCTCGTAGCGCTGGGTCTCGAAGAGCTGCAGGTAGGCGAGCCGCGCCCCGAGCGCGCCCACGCCGAGGCCCGCGAAGGCGCCCATGAGGATCGCGCGGCGGTGGAACACGCCCTGCCGCTCGTTGACCTCCTCGAAGAAGATGGCGGGTTGCGTCATCCTGCTCAGGCCGGCCGCTCGACGTTGGAGACTTCCGGGACGATATCGAGTTCCCGGTCGGGCGTCAGTTCGGGCATCGGCAGCGGCTTCTGGACGCGCGCCACGATCTCGGGGTCCTTGAGCAGCGCGGTGCGCATGATCTCGCGGGCCCGCGGCGCCGCGGCGGTCGATCCGCCCATGCCGTGCTGCACGATCACGGCCAGGGCATAGCGCGGCGCATCGGTCGGCGCGAATGCGACGAAGAGGCCGTGGTCGCGCAGATGCCAGACCCCACCCTTCCCGCGCGAGCCGCCGCTGTCGTAGTTGCGCACCTGCGCCGTGCCGGTCTTGCCGGCCATGGTCACGTCGCCCAGGCCGAGCTGGCTGGCCCGCCAGGCGGTGCCGCCGACCTCCGTCACCGCCGCCATGCCGGCGCGGACGCGGTCGATGTGCTCGCGCGGGAACGGCAGGTCGGCCACGTCCGAGCCCCGCGCCAGCTCCTGGCCGCCGATCGATCGGATCAGCCGCGGGTTCAGCGCCTTCTGCCCGTTGGCCAGCCGCGCGGTCATCACCGCGAGCTGCAGCGCGTTCACCTGCAGATAGCCCTGCCCGATGGCGTAGGACAGGTTCTCACCCGGCCACCAGGGCTGCATCTCCTTGTTCTTCTTGAAGTAGCGCTTCTTCCACTCGCGGTCCGGGACGATGCCCTTCTTCTGGCCGGGAATGCCGATGTCGAAGGTCTGGCCCAGGCCGAAGGCGCGGGCCGCCTGGGCGATCCGGTCGGGACCGACGCGCAGCGACATCGAGTAGAAGTAGGTGTCGCAGGAGTTCTTGATGGCGTCGTTCAGGTTCTGCGAGCCGTGCCCGCCGCGCTTGTGGCAGTGGAAGAAGCGGCCGCCGAAGTGCATTCCGCCACCGCAGCCGACCGTCTCGTCGGGGTCGATCCCGGCCATCAGGATGGCCAGCGCCGTCATGGTCTTGAAGGTGGAGCCGGGCGGGTAGAGGCCGGACAGGCACTTGTCGAGCAGCGGCTTGCGCTCGTAGGCGGTCAGCGACCGGTACTCGGGCCCCGTCAGGCCGCGCACGAAGCGGTTGGCGTCGAACGACGGCGCGGACGTCATGCAGAGGATGTCGCCGGTGCGGCAGTCCATCATCACGGCGCCGCCGCTCTCCTCGCCGAACACGTCGAGCGCGCGGTTCTGGACGTCGACGTCGAGGGTGAGCTGCACCTCGGCGCCGGGCGTGGCGGGGATGTCGCCTTCGGGATCCTCGCGGACCTCGCGGCCGTTGGCGTCGACCTCGACCTTCTTGGCGCCGGCCTTGCCGCGCAGCGGGACGTCGAGCGCCTTCTCGACGCCCTGCTTGCCGACCCGGAAGCTGGGGTGGAGCATGATCGGATCGCGGTCGGGACCGGCCTCGTCGACGTCCTCCTTGTTCACTTTGGCCACATAGCCGATCACGTGGGCGAACGCCCCGCCGTGCGGATAGACCCGCACCTCGCCCATGTCGGCCGTCACGCCGGGGAGTTCGGGACCGCGCAGCTTGATCGCGCTGAACTGCTCCCAGCTCATGTCCTCGATCACCTGGACCGGCGCGCGCTTCGGGGCGGCGTTGATGTCCTTCAGCAGGCGCCGCTGGCGGGTCTCGTCCAGGGGGACGTAGTCGGCCAGGTGCTTCAGCGTGGCCTCGGTGTCGAGGTCCTTGTCGCGGTGGACCAGCAGCCGGAAGTTCGGGCGGTTGGCGGCCAGGATCGCGCCGTTGCGGTCGACGATCAGCCCGCGCGGCGCGGGCATGAGCTTGAAGTTGAACTGGTTCGAGGTGGCGAGCTTCTCGTAGCGCCGCGTCTCGAGGAGCTGGAGGTAGGCGAGCCGCGAGCCCATGCCGGCCAGGCCAAGGCCCGCGAAGGCGCCCAACAGGATCGCGCGGCGGTGGAACACGCCCTGCCGCTCGTTCACTTCCTCGAAGAAGATGGCGGGCTGCGTCATCTGGCTAGCGGAACCTCACGTCGGCGTCTTCGAAGCGCTCGATGAGCTGGTTGGCGAAAGGATAGAGCACGATCGTGGCGAGGAATTGCCAGAACACCGACAGCGGGTCGGGCGAGCTCTGGGTGTCGAGCATGGTGAGCAGGTAGCCCGCGCCGATCGTCAGTATCGTGGCGGCGGCGTACCAGATGATCATCATCAGTTGGCTCTGGCCCTGCAGCATGGTGCGGCCGCCCAGGACGATCCCGTAGGGCAGCAGCAAGCAGACGGCCCAGAAGCCGGTCGGCGCGCCCCACAAGAGGTCGAGGAAGAGGCCCAACAGCATCACGCACACGGGCCCCAGCATCGACGGCCGGATCACCGCCCAGGCGAAGGCCACCGGCAGGGCGAAGATCGGCTCGGGCAGGCCGTAGCCGTAGAAGCGCATGGGCAGCGCGAACAGGATCGTCGCCGCCATCACCGCCAGCATCGGCAGCCCCAGCCAGCGCCAGGGCGCGAGCGGCCGGGCGCCGCCGGCGGTCATTCGGGTTCCGCCCTGGCCTTGGGCGCCGGCGTCTTCGTGGCCGGAGCCTTCGCGACCGGAGCCTTCGGCGCCGGCGTCGCCGCGGCCTTCGCGGGCGGCGTCGCCGTCCTGGGCGGCGGGGTCGACGTCGCGGCGGCCGGCGGCGGGGGGGCCGACGTCGCGGCGGCGGGCGCCTGGAGCTTCGGCGCGGGCGGCGCCGGCGGCGGCAGCGTCGAGGCCCCGGGCGTGGGCGGCGGCACCTGCGCCTTGTCGAGCGCGGCGCGGTTCACGATCTGCGTGAAGTCCTCGAAGAGCAGGATGCGGACATAGTCGACCGCGGCCTTGTCCGAGGCCAGCACCACACGCCAGCGGCCGTCGAGCCCCTTCACCGCCACGCCCACCGGCAGGCCGCGCGGGAAGACGCCGCCGTCGCCGGAGGTCAGCACGCGGTCGCCGCTCTTCACCGCGTTCACGCCGCGCAGGTAGTCGAGCTTGGGGTTGGGGCCGCCGTCGCCGGTCAGGATGGCCCGCGCATTGGTGCGGTCGATCATCACCGGCGTGCGCGAGGCCACGTCGGTCAGCATCAGCACGCGGCTCGCGCCGTCCGTCACCCCGACCACGCGCCCGACCAGTCCGTTCTCGCTCATCACCGGGTTGCCGGGATGCACGCCGGCCTCGCGGCCGACGTTGGCCAGGCGCGAGTTGGCGAAGGGACCGCGGCTGTCGGTGACGATGCGCGCCGTCGCCATCGGGATCGGCGGGTCCGTCTTCAGGCCCAGGATCTGGCGGTAGCGCTCGTTGGTGTCGCGCAGCGCGATCGCCACGTCGCGCCACTGGCGGGCGTTCTCCAACTCGGCCTTAAGGCGGCGGTTCTCGGAGACGGCGAAGAAGTAGCCGCGAACGCCCTCGACGCCCTGCCCCGTCAGCCGGCCCGGCGTGGAGAGCGCGTCGCCCACCGGCGCCATCACCTTGTCGGTCATGGTCCGCGGGTTGCCGTACTCGTCGGTGTCGAACGCCTCGCGCCGGTCGGAGAGCAGGATCGCGACGGACGCGATCAGCACGACCACGAACACGATCCCCGCGGTCCACGTGAGCGGGACCCTGAGTTCGCCGAGCGGGTTGTCCCTCAAGGACATCTAGACAGTCGCCCCTAAGCGCCCCCCGACGCGCAGTGAATTTACGCCAGCGTGCTTTCGAGGACGCCCTTCATCCACTTCGGATGCTCGAGCACCTTGCCGCAGCCCAGCGCCACGCAGGAGAGCGGGTCGTCGGCCACGGTCACCGGCAGGCCGGTGTGGTCGCGGATCTCGGCGTCGAGGCCACGCAGCAGCGCGCCGCCGCCGGTCAGCATGATGCCCTTGTCGGCGATGTCGGAGGCGAGCTCCGGCGGCGTGGCTTCCAGCGCCATCTTCACCGCGTCGACGATCTGGCCGACCGGCTCCGACAGGGCGTCAGAGGCCTGCTTCTCGCTGATGCGGACTTCCCGCGGCACCCCCTGCATCAGATCGCGGCCCTTGACCTCGATGGACAGGCCCTCGCCGTCGGCCGGGGCGCGGGCGGTGCCGATCTCCTTCTTGATCCGCTCGGCCGTGGTCTCGCCGATCAGGAGGTTATGGTTGCGGCGCATGTAGCTGATGATCGCCTCGTCCATCTTGTCGCCGCCGACGCGGACCGAGCGCGAATAGACGATGCCCGACAGCGAGAGCACGGCCACCTCGGTGGTGCCGCCGCCGATGTCGACCACCATCGAGCCGGTGGGCTCGTGGATCGGCAGGCCGGCCCCGATCGCCGCGGCCATCGGCTCGTCGATCAGGCCCACGCGGCGGCCGCCGGCATTGAGGCAGGAATCGTTGATGGCGCGGCGTTCCACGGCGGTCGCGCCGGAGGGCACGCACACGATCACCTTCGGGTTCACGAAGCCCTTGCGGTTGTGAACCTTGCGGATGAAGTACTTGATCATCTCCTCGGCGACTTCGAAGTCGGCGATGACGCCGTCGCGCATCGGGCGGATCGCTTCCATGTGCCCCGGCGTGCGGCCCAGCATCTGCTTGGCCTCGATGCCGACGGCGTGGACCACCTTGCGGCCGCCGACGTTGCGCAGCGCCACCACCGAGGGCTCGTTGAGCACGATGCCCTTGCCCTTCATGTAGATCAGCGTGTTCGCGGTGCCGAGGTCGATGGCGATATCGTTCGAGATGGCGCCGAAGAGCGAAGAGATCATGCAAGGCCCTGAGGGATAGGGGCTGAAGAGGCGTCCGACAGAGGGTCCCAAAGCCGGACCGACCTGACACGATAGGATGCGTCGAGTCGCTACGCTTTGTCTGGCGGGCTTTGAAGTCCCTCTGCCCTGCCGAAACTGTCATTTCAAGGCTTAAAGAGCGGTGTGCGCGTTCGCGTCGCGCGCGAGGTGTGCTGCGGCGCACCGCCGCGGAATCGCCCGAATTTCATCGCAGCGCGGCGAAGCCGCAGTCTACCGCTCGTTGAGTGGCGCCACCGAGAACCGATGCTCCAGCCGCAGCAGGCCCAGGACCACCGCAAAGCCGAACGCGGTGAGCAGCGCCGCCAGTACGTGGGCGCGCCCCCATTCCAGGGCCTCGACCGACTTGAAGATCTCGATGGAGAGCACGTTGGTGACGCCCGGGATCGCGCCGCCGATCATCAGCACCACCCCGAACTCGCCGATCGTGTGGGCGAAGGTCAGGATCGCGCCGACCGCGTAGCCCGGCGCAGAGAGCGGCAGGACGACGCGGAAGAACGTCTGCAGGCCGCTGGCGCCCAGGGTGGCGGCCGCGTCGATGTTGTCGTCGCCCACCGCCGCAAAGGCGTTGCGGAGCGGCTGCACCGCGAACGGCAGCGAGTAGACCAGCGAGCCGATGACGAGGCCGGTGAAGGTGAAGGCGAGCGTGCGCACGCCCAGCGCCTGCAGCGGCGCCATCAGCGGGCTGTTCGGGCCGAGCGCGATCAGCAGGTAGAAGCCCAGCACCGTCGGGGGCAGCACGATGGGCAACGCGACCACCGCGCCGACGATCTGGCCCGCCGCGCCGCGCGTGCGCGCCAGCCACCACGCCAGCGGCGTCGCGATCACCAGCAGGATCGCGGTGGTGACGCCCGCCAGCTTGAGCGTGAGCCAGACGACGGGCAGGAGCTCGCTCACGGGTTGCGGGGGACCTCGTAGCCGTAGCGGCGGATGACGGCCCTGGCCTCGGCGCCCCTCAGGAACGCCAGGAAGGCCGTGGCCGCCGCGTTGTTCGCGCCGGTCTTCAGCAGCACCGCCTGCTGGTCGATCGGCGTGTGCAGGCCGGCGGGGACGACCCAGCGCGAGCCGCCGGTCACGCCCGCCAGTTGCGAGAGCGCCACGAAGCCCAGCTCGGCGGCGCCGGTGTCGACGAACTGGTAGGCCTGGGCGATCGACGCGCCCTGCACCAGCCGGGGTTTCAGCCTCGCCTCGACGCCCAGCCGGCGCATCGTCTCGACGGCGGCCAGACCATACGGCGCGGTCTTCGGATCGGCGATGGCGAGCTTGCGGAACCGGTCGGTCTTCAGCACCGCGCCGCTGGCGTCCACCAGACCCCGCGTCGTGGAATAGAGGACCAGCCGGCCGGTGGCGTAGGTAAAGCGGCTGCCCGCCACCGCTAAGCCGTCGGCCTCGGCCTTCTGCGGCCGCTCGACGTCGGCCGACAGGAACACCTCGTAAGGCGCGCCGTTGGCGATCTGGGCGAAGAACTGGCCCGAGGAGCCGAAGCCTAGGATCGCATCGTGACCGGTGCGGGCCTTGAACCGCGCGGCGATCTCCCTCGCCGGCTCGGTGAAGTTGGCGGCCACGGCGACTTTCACCTCGGCGGCGGCCGCCGCGGTCGCCGAGAGCGCCAGCACGGCGCCCACGGCCAGTGCGGTCAGGACGGAACGGCGCGCGGACGTCGGCATAGCCCTTCATTCCTCATTTCGCGCCTTGGAGGAACGGCCCAGGCGCCGTTATGTAGCGAAGATACATAACGAGGTCGGGGATGATCTACAGAACTCTTTTGATGGCGACGGCCGGACTCGCGGTCGGCGCGGCCCAGGCGCATGCGGCCGATGCGGACGCCGACGTCTACACCCTGGGCGAGCTGGTCGTGACGGCCAAGACCGCCGCGGGCGAGACCATCGGCGGCGCGGTGGTCACCGGCGAGACGCTCAGGACGTACAACAAGCAGACGGTCGACCAGGCCCTGGCGCTCGTGCCCGGGACCAACGCGTCGAACACCGGCGGCTCGCGCAACGAGCGCCTCGTCTACGTGCGCGGCTTCGACCGCTTCCAGACCACGCTGTCGATCGACGGCGTGCGGGTGTTCCTGCCGGCCGACAACCGCATCGACTTCGCCCGCTTCCTGACCGCCGACCTCGCCGAGGTGCAGGTGTCGAAGGGCTACGTCTCGGTGCTGGACGGCCCCGGCGGGCTGGGCGGCGCGATCAACCTGGTCACCGTCAAGCCCAGCCGCCCGGTCGAGGCCGACGCGCAGGTCGCGTCCTTCTTCAACCGCCGCGTCGCGAACGAGGCGTTCCTGGTCTCGGGCCGCCTGGGGGGCCGGTTCGAGAACGGCTTCTACTGGCAGGCGTCCGGCGCCTTCAACGACCGCGACCACTTCACGCTCTCGAAGAAGTTCAAGCCGACGACGCTCGAAGACGGCGGCCCGCGGGGCAACTCGCAGTCGCAGGACTGGCGGATCAACCTGAAGGCCGGGTGGCAGCCGAACGACACCGACGAATACTCGATCAACTACACCCGGAGCGAAGGCGAGAAGAACGCGCCCTACAGCGTGCGCGACACCGCCAACACGCGCTTCTGGAGCTGGCCCTACTGGGACATCGACAGCCTGGCGTTCCTGAGCCGCACCCGGCTCACCGACCAGTTGACCCTGAAGACGCGGCTCTACCGCAACACCTTCGACAACCTGCTCTCGTCGTTCGACGCCAACACCCAGAGCACCCAGACGCTGCCACGGGCCTTCGACAGCTACTACAACGACCATGCGGCCGGCGGGAACGTCGAGCTCGACTGGTCGATCGGCGACACGAGCCGGCTGAAGGGGGTCTTCTACGCGCGCCAGGACGTCCACCACGAGCGGCAGGACGGCTTCGTCCGCACGCCGCCGACCCCCATCAACCCGTCGGCGAACGCGCCCTACTCCGAGCCGCGGCAGACCAACAACGAGTACACCTACTCGGTGGCCGGCGAGTATTCGACGAGCCTGTCCGACGCCCTCGAGGTGGTGGTCGGCGCCTCCTACGACTGGACCGACCTGAAGACCGCCAACGACGTGAACGTGCTGGTCACCGGCACGACGATCGCCAACTCGGTCATCAGCTTCCTGCCGGTGAACTATCCGCTCGAGGACAACCAGGCCTTCAACGCGCAGGCCGCGGTGCTCTACCGCCTGGACGACACCACCAGGCTGCACGCCAGCGTCTCCAGCCGGGCCCGCTTCCCGACCGTGTTCGAGCGCTTCAGCTCGCGGATGGGCACGGCGATCCCGAACCCTGACGTCAAGGAAGAGCGCGCGACCAACGTCGAGGTCGGCCTCGACGCGGAGCCGGTCGCGGGCATGAAGCTGACCGGCGCGGTCTTCTACTCCGACCTGAAGAACGCCCTGATCCAGATCCCGGTCGCGGTGCCGGGCTTCGGCAACGTCAACCAGACCAGGAACGCGGCCGACGGCGAGTACTACGGGTTCGAGGCCAGCGCGGCGGTGGCGGTCAACGACGCCTTCGACCTCGGCGGCAACCTCACCTACATGCACCGCAAGCTGACCGACCCGACCAACGCGGCGTTCCGGCCACAGGGCGTGCCGGACTGGAAGCTGTTCGCCTACGCCAACTGGCGGCCCATCGAGAAGCTGACCATCCGGCCCAACGTCGAGTACGCCGACCAGCGCTGGACGGTCACCACCACGACGCCGCTGGCCTGGTACAAGACCGGCTCGTACCTCATCGTGAACCTCTCGGCCGACTATGCCGTCAGCGACAACTTCACGGTGACCGCCGCGGTGCAGAACCTGGGCGACCAGGACTACCAGCTCACCGACGGCTTCCCCGAGGCGGGCCGCTCGTTCTATCTGAGCCTGCGCGCGAGGTACTGACCGCGGAGGACCCCACCATGGCCGACGACCTGAGCGCCTCCCTGGTCCTGCGGAGAGGCGCGCTGGCCCGCGTCGGCCTCGAACGGGTAGCCCTCATCGAGGCGGTGGCCGAGCTGGGCTCGATCAGCGCCGCGGCCAGGAAGCTCGGCCTCTCCTACAAGGGCGCCTGGGACGTGGTGCAGGCGCTCAACAACCTGTTCGACACGCCGATCATCGAAGCCGCGCCCGGCGGCAGGGCCGGCGGCGCGGCCCTGGTGACACCGCGCGGGCGGGCGGTTGTCACCGCCTTCCGGCGGGTGCAGGAGGAACTGGACGCGGCGCTGGCCAAGCTGGACGCCAGCCTTTCCGGCGAACCCGCGGCGGACCTGTTCTGGAGTCTCGGCATGCGGACCAGCGCGCGTAACGCCCTTCGCGGCACCATTAGCGACATCACGCCGGGCGCGGTGAACGGCGAGGTGACGCTGAGCCTGGCCCCGAACGGCGAACAAGGCGGCGTCTCGATCACCGCGATCCTCACGCGGCAGAGCATCGAGGATCTGGGGCTCGAGGTGGGCAAGCCGGCCATCGCGCTCATCAAGGCCAGCTTCGTGATCCTGGCCAAGGGCGAGAACCTGCGCACCTCGGCGCGCAACCAGATCCCGGGCGTGGTGACCGCGCGCGAGGACGGGGCGGTGAACAGCGAGATCGGCCTCGACATCGGCGGCGGCAAGACCCTGGTCGCCACGGTCACCCTCGACAGCGCCGACGCCCTGGACCTCGCCGTCGGCGACGAGGTCACCGCGCTCGTGAAGGCGCCGCATGTGATCCTGGCTGTGGAGTAGCGCGCGGGCGTTATGTATTCTGGCTGCCGTTCGCTTCGCGGAGCCGCCATGCGCCTTGTTCTCGTTCCCATCGCCCTCGTCCTCGCCCTCGCCGCGCCCGCCGCCGCGCAGGACGCCGAGCCCGCCTGCCCCGCCGACGCAAAGCCGATCCCGGCCCATCTGACGGGCTGGACGCATCCCGCGGCGCTCGCCGCGGCGGCCAGCGCCGCCGACGCCGGCAAGGCCGCGCTGAAGGTGGGACAGGCCGCCGACGCCGCCCTGCCGTCCACCGGCGACGTGAAGTTCGCGCTTCGGCCCGAAAAGCCCGGCGGCAGCGTCAGCCACGGCGGTCTCTTCAGCGTCGATATCCGCAAGGCGGGGACCTACACGGTGGCGCTCTCCACCGCCGCCTGGATCGACGTGGTCCGCGACGGCAAGGCGCTGGTGTCGAGCGCCCACGGCCGCGGGCCGGCCTGTACGACCCTGCGCAAGATGGTCCAGTTCCCGATGCAGCCCGGCCGATACCTGATCCAGATCTCGGCCAACGCCGAACCGAAGATCGGGATCATGGTCGCCGCCAATCCCTGAGCCGATGATCGGGGGTGCGATCCGTGTCTGCGCGGCGGCCTGTGCGGTCGCGGCCGGCGTGATGCTGGGCGGCCTTGCCGCCGCGCCCGAGCCCTTCGACTGGCGCCTGCCGCCGGGCGTCGCGCCGCCGCCGGTCCCGGCCGACAACCCGATGAGCGCGGCGAAGGTCGAGCTGGGCCGCCGGCTGTTCTACGACGCCGACCTCTCCGTCGACGGCACCATCTCGTGCGCCACCTGCCACGAGCAGCGGCACGGCTTCACCGACACCAACCGCACCCGGCCCGGCGTGCATGGCGTGCCCGGCCGGCGCAACATCATGAGCCTGGCCGGCGTCGGCTACCTCAACCCGCTGACCTGGGCCGACCCGCGCGCGACGGACCTCGAGCGCCAGATGCTGATCCCCCTGCTGGGCGAGACGCCGGTCGAGATGGGGATGAAGGGCCAGGAGGCCGAACTGGTCCGCCGCCTCGCCAAGGACGCGTGCTATCGCCGGATGTTCGCCGAGGCGTTCCCCGAAGCCGGCGGCGAGATCGGGATGGCCGCCGTCGCCAGGGCGCTCGCCGCCTTCCAGCGCACGATGCTGGCCTTCGACACGCCCTACGACCGCAGCGTCGCGGGCGACGCCAGCGCGATGTCGGCCGGCGCCCGGCGCGGCTGGGCCCTCTTCGAGGGCGAACGGCTGAAGTGCGCCGCCTGCCACAGCGGACCGGCGTTCAGCGACAGCGCCCACCACGCGCTCGCCGGACAGGCCGCGACGGACGACAAGGGCCTCGCCGAGGTCAGCGGCCGGCCGGCCGACACGGCCCGCTTCCGCACGCCCGGACTGCGCAATGTCGCGGTGAGCGGCCCCTACCTGCACGACGGCTCGGCCGCCAGCCTGCGCGACGCGATCCGCCGCCATTTCGCCGCCGCCGACCCGAACGCCCCGACCGGCGCCGAGATCGCCGACCTGAGCGCGTTCCTCGACAGCCTCACCGACGCCGGCTTCCTGAAGGACCCGCGTTTCGCCCTCCCCCAGACCGCCTGCGGCCAGCCGCTCTAATCCCCGATCCCCGCTCATCCCCCGCATGCTTGAGATGAGCGGGGATGATGTGAGTCAGCCCGGCGCCAGCGCCTCGACCGTCGCCGTGACCTGCCCGCCGCTTTCCTTGACGCCGCCGCCCAGGGCCAGGACGCGGCCGCCGACTCCCACGCCGGCCAGGCCGTGGCGCGGGGTGGCCATGTCGGGCTCGGCGGTCCACCGGTCGGTCTTCGGGTCGTAGGACCAGGCGCTGGGGATCACGCCCGGCCCGCCCTCGCCGCCGAAGACGTAGAGCCTGCCGCCCAGCGCCGCGCCGGCCAGGCCGCCGGCGGGCCGGGGCATGGGCCTGAGCGTCGTCCAGCGGTCGGTCTTCGGGTCGTAGGCGTCGAGCCGGGCCGAGTTGCCGCCGCCGACCTGCCGGCCGCCCGCCAGGTAGAACCGGCCGCCCAGCGCCGCGCCGGTCGCGCTGTTGCGGGCCTGTGGGCACGGGCGCGCCGTCTCCCACTTGCCGGCACGGGCGTCGAACACCTGGTGCAGGTCGATGTCGCCCTGGTCGGGCCATTCGAGGTTTCGCCCGCCCTTCGGCGCGCGGCCGCTGGCGATGTGGATGCGCTCGCCCAGGGTCACGGCCACCGTCTCGCACTGGAGCTTCGGCATCGGCGGGAGCGGCTTCCAGCCGTCGCCGTCCAGGACCAGGGCGTCGGTCAGGCCCATCCAGCCGCCCTCGGCCACCTTGTAGCCGCCGAACAGATGGACGCGGCCGCGGGCCGTGGCCAGCGCCGGATGGTGCCGTGCGAACGGCAACCGCGGCCCCTCGCGCCAGGCGTCCGTGCGCGGGTCGTAGAGCCCCACGCGGTCCTGCGGGTTGATGCCGCGCGAGCCCGCGACGCCCGGGGCCATGCCGCCGGCGACCACCGCCAGCCCGCGCCAGGCGGTGCCGTAGACTTCCTGCACCGGCCAGGGGATGGGCGCGCAGGCGCGCCAGCGGGCGGTGGCGGCGGCGGAGGCGGCGCCGCTGGCCGAGGCCAGCCCGGCGGCGACGAGGGTGCGACGGTCGATCATGGCCACATGGCAGCCGCGTCAGGCCAGCGCGGTCAAGACCACGCCGACGCTGGTGAGCGCCCCGCCCAGCCACTGCCGCGCCGAGAGCCGCTCGCGGAAGAGCCGGCGGCCGACCGCCGCGGCGATCGGCGTCTCGATCACCCCCACGGCGCGCACGAGCCCCGCCGGCGCGAGCGCCAGCGCGCCGAACCAGCAGGCCGACGCCGCCGAACCGAACAGCCCCGCGCCCAGCGACGCCTTCCACGACGCGCCGACCGCCCCCCAGGTCCTGGGCCGCAGGACCGCGAGCGCGCCGCCCAGCCCCACCGACTGCAGGGTCTGCGCCACCACCACGCCGGCCAGCGCCGCGTAGATCGGGTGCGCCGGCTCGAGCGCCAGGCCCGCCTGCCGATAGCCGTTCAGCGCGACGGCGAAGGCGGCCCCCGAGGCCAGGCCCAGGGTCGCGCCGGCCAGGCTGCCGCGCAGGTCGGCGCGCTTGGGCCAAGAGAGGATGACGAGACCGCTCGTGGCGACCGCCACGCCAACCCAGGCGGCGGGATGCAGCCGGTCGCCCAACGCCACCCAGCCCAGGAGCGCGCCCAGCGGCAGCGACGACTGCTGCATCACGGTCGCCACCGCGAAGCCCGCCCGGTGCATGGCCAGCAGCAGGCAGCCGGTCGCCGCGATCTGCGCCGCCGCGCCGGCCGAGACGCCGAGCCAGAAGCGCAGCGAGGGGTCGGGGCGCGCATCGGGCGTCAGCGCCGCCACGATCGCGAACATGGCGATCGAGAACGGCAGGCCGAACAGGAAGCGCACCAGCGTCGCGCCCCACGGCCCGGCGTCGCCCACCAGCCCGCGCTGCAACGCGTTGCGCGCCACCTGCAGCGGCGCCGCGGCCGCTGTGAGGAAGATCCAGAGCATTGCGCCCCACTCTCTGATCGTCATGGCCGGGCGCCCGGCCATCCAGACACGCTGGCGGCGCAGGAACGCCCTGGGCGGCGGGCGCCGCCCTCCCACTCTACGACCGGTGTTTCCGGATGGCCGGGACAAGCCCGGCCACGACGTTCCTAGGGTCGGTGCGTCAGAACCCGCTCGCCACCTTGCCCGGCGCGCTCTTCTCCTTGCGGGCGAAGAGGTTGTTCAGCGCGTTGACGTAGGCCTTGGCCGACGCCGTCAGCGTGTCGGTGTCGGCCGCGGAACCCGTGGCGATCCGGCCGTCCTCCTCGAGACGCACCGAGACCTGCGCCTGGGCGTCGGTGCCCTCGGTGACCGCATGCACCTGGAAGAGACGCAGGATGGCGTCGTGCGGCACCACCGCGTGGATGGCGTTGAACACCGCGTCCACCGGGCCGTCCCCCTGGGCGTTGGCGCTCTTCTCCTCGCCTTCGATGGTCACCGTCAGGAAGGCTTCCTGCGGCCCCTCGGTGCCGGCGATGACGCGCAGGTGCTTGACCTGGACCTTGTCGGCGCTGCTCGCCAGGGCGTCGTCGACCAGCGCGATGATGTCGTCGTCGAAGACGTGCTTCTTCTTGTCGGCCAGGTCCTTGAAGCGCTGGAAGGCCTCGTTCAGCGCGTTCTGGCCCAGCTCGTAGCCCAGGTCCTTCAGCTTCTCGCGGAAGGCGTGGCGGCCCGAGTGCTTGCCCATCACCAGGTTCGAGCCGCCCTGCCCGACGTCCTCGGGCTGCATGATCTCGTAGGTGCCGCGGTCCTTCAGCATCCCGTCCTGGTGGATGCCGCTCTCGTGGGCGAAGGCGTTCTTGCCGACGATGGCCTTGTTGAACTGCACCGGGAAGCCGGTGATCGCCGAGACATAGCGGCTGGCGCGGGTGATGTGCTGGGTCTCGATGCCGGTCATGAAGCGCAGGTGGTCGCCACGGACCTTCAGCGCCATTACGATCTCTTCCAGCGCCGCGTTGCCGGCCCGCTCGCCGATGCCGTTGATCGCGCACTCGACCTGCCGCGCGCCGCCCTGGACGCCGGCGATGGAGTTGGCCACCGCCAGGCCCAGGTCGTTGTGGCAGTGGGTGGAGAAGATCACCCGGTCGGCGCCGTCCACGTTCTCGATGATGTCGCGGAACATGTCGGCGTATTCCGACGGATAGCTGTAGCCGACCGTGTCGGGCAGGTTGATCGTCTGGGCGCCGGCCTTGATGGCGGCGTCGACGCAGCGGCGCAGGAAGTCCTGCTCGGTCCGCGTCGCGTCCTGGGCCGACCACTCCACGTCGCCGCACAGGTTGCGCGCGTGGGTCACCGACTTGGTGATCATCTCCAGGATGTCTTCCTGGCTGGCGTGCAGGATGTGGTCGCGGTGGCTCGGGCTGGTGGACAGGAAGGTGTGGATGCGGCCGCGCCTGGCCTTCTTCACCGCCTCGGCGCAGCGCTCGATGTCGGCCATGCCGGCGCGCGCCAGGCCGCAGACGACGCTCTCGGTCACGATCTCGGAGATGGCGCGGACGGCCTCGAAGTCGCCGTTCGAGGCGATCGGGAAGCCGGCCTCGATCACGTCGACGCGCATGTCTTCCAGGATCTTGGCCAGTTCGAGCTTCTCGTCGTGGCTCATCGAGGCGCCGGGCGACTGCTCGCCGTCGCGCATGGTGGTGTCGAAGATGATGACGCGGTCGCGCTCGGCGGCGGCGGTCGGGGAAACGGGGTCGGTCATGGTCTTACTCGCGGTGTTCTGTGCTGGGCGAAGGTGCGGAATGACCCCTGGTCGCCCGGCCGCGAGGAAGCGCGTGCCTAGAGAGGCGCCCAGGGGCGGCTAAGCCCCAGCGAGAGAAGAAGCAGGCTGTCGAGCCGCGTGCGCATGGCGCCGTCTCTACCGAAAGGGGCGCTTCGCCGCAAGCTTGATGCGCTGGGAGCCGCCTCGGACCGCGAGCCGGGCAAGAACCTTGCGCGACCGCGGGTCAGCGCGCGCACGCCTTCGCGGCGCGCCGGCGGGCTGGGGACCCCGTTCATCACGCGGCGCCTCCGTCCGGAGGCCAGGCGCGCGCGCCATGCACGACGGCGGTGATCTCCACACCGTCGTCCAGCACCCGACACATCACGACGTAGGGGGTCGCCGCGACGACCAGCTCCCTCCAGCCGGGCTTGCGTCCGCCCCTTCCCATGGCGGGATGGCGGGCCAGATTCTCGACAGCGCTCTCGATGCGACGCGTCTGGCGGAATGCAGCGGCGACATCGTCCTGGGCGATGTAACGCAGGATGTCCTCGAGATCGTCGCGGGCTCGCGGAGCCCAGGTGACCCTCACCCGGCCGCGGCCTTCTTCGCGAGCAACTCCGCGCGCAGCTCGTCCATCCTCGCGACCACACCCTCGTGCGGGACCCCTTCGCCGCGTTCGAGTTCATCGATCGCGTTCTGGACCTTGCGGCGCACCCAGGCGTCGTAGTCGATCTGCTGCTGGACGAGCCGCGAGACGATGTCGCCGACCGAGACGTCTTCGCGCGCCGCAGCCTCCCGCAGATGTTCCGCCTCGGCGTCCGACAACGCGATGGTGAGGTGCTTCGTCATGCGCCGAATCTAGTCCTGGCCCCCGTCCTTGTCAGCCCGCCGCGCCAGCCAGCGGCGGGCGTACCAGCCGAGCGCCAGCCACAGGACCGCGACCGCCGCCAGTTCGACCCAGTGGCGGCCGATCTCGCCGCGCATGAGCTGCACGATCGAGGCCCCGGCGAAGGCGGTGAGCGCGATCTTGGGCACGATGCCGATGCCGGTTCCGGCCACGAAGTCGCGCGCCTGCATCGGGGTGACGCCGGCCGCCATGTTGACCACGATGAAGGGCGCGGACGGCACCAGGCGCACGATCAGGCTGGCCAGGAAGCCGTTCCGGCCGACGAGCGTCATGAACCGCCGGACGCCCTCGCCCTGGAACCGCTCCAGCACCCGCGCGCCGGCGCCGCGGCCCAGGTAGAAGCCCACCAGCGCCGAGACCATCGTGCCGACCCAGCTATAGGCCGCCCCGGCCCACGGCCCGAACGCCACCACCGCCGCGGCGATCAGCACGATCTGCGGCGTGCCGATGAAGGCCAGGACCGCGAACGCCGCCACCGCCACCGGCAGCGACCAGGGCCCCCGCGCGGCCGCCAGCCAGCCTTCCAGCGTGCGCTCCGAATCGATCCCCAGCGCCTGCGCCCCGAAGACGAACACCACGCCCACCCCGCCGAACAGCACGAACGACACCGCCAGCGTCCGCCACGCCTGGGCGTCCATGTTCGACAGGAAGGCGAGGAGCCGGCGCATGGCGCGCCGAGGGGTCGCGTGTTCGGCCGCGGCGGTCAAGCGCGAGGCGCCCCCGACGCCGTCAGCGCGGCCCAAGGCCACCTTCGCGGAACCGGCGGTTTGAATGCGGCGCAGCAAAGGGGTATGTCCGCGCCCGTCCAACCTCAGTCGGGAGCCCGCAAGTCATGTCCCTGGAATCCGCCGCGCTTGCCCGCGTGAAGCCGTCCGCGACCCTCGCGGCCGACGCGAAGGCCCGCGAGCTGAAAGCCCAGGGCAAGGACGTCATCGGCCTGGCCGCCGGCGAGCCCGACTTCGACACGCCCGACAACATCAAGGACGCCGCCATCAAGGCGATCCGCGACGGCAAGACCAAGTACACCAACGTCGACGGCATCCCGGAGCTGAAGGAGGCTGTCTGCGCCAAGTTCAGCCGTGAGAACGGCCTCAGCTACAAGCCCAGCCAGGTGAACGTCTCGCCGGGCGGCAAGCCGGTGATCTGGAACGCGCTGCTCGCCACGCTGAACCCCGGCGACGAGGTGATCGTGCCCACGCCCTACTGGGTGAGCTACTGGGACATCGTGCTGCTGGCCGGCGGCGCGCCCGTGGCGTTGGCGACGAGCGCCGAGACGAACTTCAAGGTCCGGCCGGCCGACCTCGAACGCGCGATCACGCCGAAGACCAGGTGGATCATCCTGAACTCGCCGTCGAACCCGTCGGGCGCGGCCTACACGCGCGCCGAGCTGAAGGCGCTGGCCGACGTGCTGCTGAAGCATCCGCAGGTCTGGATCCTCACCGACGACATGTACGAGCACCTGGTGTTCGGCGACTTCGAGTTCTCGACCATCGCCCAGGTGGAGCCGGGGCTCTACGACCGCACGCTCACGATGAACGGCGTCTCGAAGGCCTACGCGATGACCGGCTGGCGCATCGGCTACGCCGCCGGGCCGGAGCCGCTGATCAACGCCATGCGCAAGGTGATGAGCCAGACCACGTCGAACCCGGCGTCGATCTCGCAGTACGCCGCGGTCGAGGCGCTGAACGGCACGCAGGCGTTCATCAAGCCGAACGCCAGGCTGTTCGAGCAGCGGCGCGATCTCGTGGTCGCGATGCTGAACCAGGCCCGCGGCATCCGGTGCCCGACGCCCGAGGGCGCCTTCTACGTCTATCCGTCGTGCCAGGAGCTGATCGGCAGGACGGCGCCCAGCGGCAAGGTGATCGCGTCGGACGCCGACTTCGCGGCCGAACTGCTGGAGACCGAGGGCGTGGCCGTGGTGCATGGCGCCGCGTTCGGCCTCTCGCCGCACTTCCGCATCAGCTACGCGACCGCCAACAGCGTGCTCGAGGACGCCTGCCAGCGCATCCAGCGCTTCTGCGCCAACGTGAAATAGCGCCTCAGGGCTTTCCGCCCGGCGTCCACTCGGGCCGGAAGTCGCTGTTCAGCAGCCATTTCACCGGCTCGGCCAGCGACTGGATCACCTCGGCCATGAAGGTCAGGTCGACGTGGTCGAGATCGTCCGTGGGCTGGTGGTAGGTCGGCGGCACGGGCCAGGCGCTGATGGTCTGGGCGACCACGCCCTTCTTCGCGAGCTCGTAATTGTCGGACCTCTGGAAGAAGTTCTCCTCCGGATAGCGGTCGGGCCCGATCGAGGCGCCGTGGTCCCGGAGCGCGGGGCCCAGGTTCGTGCGCTCCCAGCCGGTCAGCATCAGCCGCGTCCGGTCGGCCGGATCGGGCACGCCGATCATCTCGAACTCGAGGTTCGCGACCAGGTCGGCGAGCGGCGTGGGCGGATGGGCGAGGAACACCTTCGCGCCGTGGCCGCCCGCCTCCTCGCAGCCGAAGAGCGCGAAGTGGACGGTGCGCTTCGGCGCCTTGCGCGCGCCGAGCAGGCGGGCGAACTCCAGCACCGCCGCCGTGCCCGAGGCGTCGTCGTTGGCGCCGGGATAGACGACGCCGTTCCGGACCCCGACGTGGTCGTAGTGGGCGCTGAGCAGGACCGCCTGGCGGTCGGCGTCGGGGGCGGTCCCGGGGATCACGCCCAGGACGTTGTAGCTGGTCTCGAGCACCGGCTGGCCGCGGGGCGCCGCGAACCGGGCGGGCCGGCCCTCCAGACCCCTGAGCTGCGCGAGGGTCTCCGGCCGCGCGAAGATCACGAC
This sequence comes from Phenylobacterium sp., assembly GCF_016793285.1. Taxonomy (GTDB): domain Bacteria; phylum Pseudomonadota; class Alphaproteobacteria; order Caulobacterales; family Caulobacteraceae; genus Phenylobacterium. The sequence goes on along the minus strand of NZ_JAEUMO010000064.1, from coordinate 33,157 downwards.
CTGGCGGGGCGACGGCGGCTGCCCGACGCCGACGCTCTCGGCGCCGACGATCTCGACGCCGCCGGGCGCGCGGGCCGCCAGTTGGTCCCAGGCGCGCAGGATCCGGTCGGGCGCCGGCACGACCACCGCCGCGGCGCCGGCCCGCACGAAGGCGGCGACCGCCTTCGGATCGTAGGGGGCGTCATAGACGGCGATCTTGCCGGCGGCGGCTTCCGGCGCGGCGAGACCGACGAGCGCCAACGGGCCCGCCGCCGCCTCGCCCGGGTCCAGCGCGACGATCTCGCGGCCCTGGGTCAGGGTCAGGCCGCCGACCGCGAGGCTCGGCGGCGCCGCGTAGGTGGGGGTGCGGAACCGGACGGCCTGGAGGAATCCCCCGCCGGGCGCGGCGCCCTTCGCGCGGTAGGCCTTCAGCCGGTCGGCGAGATATCGCGCGGCGGCGTTCTCCTCGGTCGTCCCGCAGGCGCGGCCCTTCATGTCGGGCGCGACCAGCCGCTGCATCGTGGCCTTCACGCAGTCGGCGCAGACCTTGCCCGCCGCCACCTTGCCCGGCCCGGCCGTGCCCGCCCGCGCCGGCGCGGAGACCGCGGGCGTCGCGGCGACCGAGAGCGCCGCCGCCATCGAAACCAGGACCTTCAAACCGGCGCACCCCCAACCCTCTTGCGGCCGGGGGCTCCGGACGCGGGTCAGGCTCTCATGGCAGACCCGCGGGCCGCTCCGCTAGTGCTTCTCGCGCCAGCCGGCCTTGGCCGCGTCCTTCGTCCGGTTGAGGCAGACCTTGTCGTCTTCGATGTGGTCGACCCATGTGATCGGGATCATGTGGTGCTTGAAGCCCGAGCCCATGTCGAACTTGGCCAGTTCGATGTCGGCGCCGTGGACGTGGTCGACCTTGCCGACATGCCCGCCGTCGGAACCGACGACTTCCATGTGCTCGCGGATCTCCGAAGCCTGGATCATGCTCATCTCCTCGTCATAGGGTGGGGCGAGGTAACGGGGGGCGCAGGCGAAGGTTTCCATGGCCGAGCCGATCAACTTCAACCGGGCGCGCAAGGCCAAGGCGAAGGCGGCCGGCAAGGCGCAGGCCGCGGAGAACCGCGTCGCGTTCGGCCGGACGAAGCTCGAGAAGACGGCCTCGAAGCTCGAGGCGGAACGCGCCCGCCGCGAGCTCGAAGGCAAGAAGCGCGAGTGACCTCCCCCATCGCGGCAGCGATGGCGGGAGGGGACCGCCCGCCGCTTCGCGGGGGAGGTTACGCTTGCGGCAGGACGCCGTTGCGAACCTCGGCCGGGATCGAGTCGTAAATCGTGGCCGGCGTGATGCCCAGGCGCAGCCTCGCGGCGTCCAGCGGCTCGGCCATCAGGCGCTCGTAGTCCTGGCCCAGCAGCCACGTCGCGGCCTTGCCGCGCTTGTAGCCCTGCCAGATCGCCTTGATCGCCGGATAGCCCGTGCCGCGCGAGCGCGACGCCGCGCCGAACGCGATCAGCGCCCAGCCCAGGCCCTTGGTCTGGGCGTAGGAGAAGGCCACGAGGCAGGCCTCCCCCAGGGCGTCGCGATGATAACCCGACAGGATGTGCCAGATGTCGTGGACGTCGCGGGTGCGGCGGCCGAACCAGGCGTAGGGGTGCTGCTCGTCGATGCCCTCCCCGCCTTCGCGGGAGACGTCGGCGAGGCCCTCGGCCGACAGGTCCTCCGAGCGGATGAAGTGCCGGTAGGCGGCGCCGACGCTGCCCTCGAGCAGGCTGTCGAGCCAGGCGTCGTCCATCAGCTTCGCCGCGAACTCCTCGCGTCGGTAGGCCAGGCGGCCGCCCTCCGGGGTCTCCAGCAGCTTCTGGTAGCCCCTGGCCGTCGACTGGCCGTTGAGCGCGCGCATGATCTCGAACACCTGCCGGGTGTCTTCCTTGTCGGCGAGCAGCTTCTGCAGCGAGCGCCAGGCATGGCCCCACTGCATCTTCGTGGAGTTCCAGCGCGGCCCGTCGGCGGGGCGGAAATCGGTCTGGGCGTCGGCGACGAGGGTCATCGGGGAGGATGCTCTCAGGTTGATGTGAACACTGTTCGGATAAAATGACGACCCCGTCATCTTTTTGCAAGGGGCTATTTTCGTCTAGCTACAATGCGTAAACGGACGGTCCATGGCCGGCCTGAAGAAACGCTCCGTCCTGCTCTCGGGCCACGCGACCTCGATCGCGCTGGAGCCGGAGTTCTGGGCGGTGCTGGACAGCATGGCCGCGGAGCGCGGCTCCAGCTTCGCCGCCCTCATCGTCTCCATCGACCGCGGCCGCGGCGACCGCCCCCTGGCCAGCGCCTGCCGCGTGGCGGCGCTGAAGCACGCCCAGGCCCCCATCCTCTAGCCTCGTCGTCCCGCGGCTTGACGGAACGCGGTTCGCCCTACATCTTGGAGTAGGGAAATGGGGGATCCACACGCTTTGAGAGCAATTGGCGCCCTTCTCGTCACGCTGGTCTGCAGCGGCTGCGCTGTCCAGATCATCGACCGACGGGAGGTGCGGCTGGTGACTCCCGCGCAACTCGACGCATCGGCCCACGATGCCGTCCGGCTGCAACGGACCCTGACCCTGGGCGCGTGGGCCGAAGGCGGCGCGCCGGTGCAGAGCGTAGGCGTGGGCGTCCGCCGCACTCGGCGCCTCGATGTTCCCGCGGATTGCCGGCTGGTGATCGTCGCCCCGACCGAGGCTTCGCTCCAGCAGGTGCTGCAGCTCGATATCGTGAAGGAGGGAAAAGCATGCGCCATCTCGGACTCGCCGCAGTCGCCGCGCTAGGACTGGCCGGCTGCCAGGCCCACAACGACGTCCTCGTCTTCGGGACCGGCACCGTGATCGGCGCGGACGCGTCGGCGGCGCCCTCGCAGGGCGGCGCTCCGGCCGTGTCGATCGGCTACAAGCGCTGGGAGGGCGTCTGGATGCCGCTGAAGGCGGCGCCGCGGGTGAATCCGGAGGCGGGCCAGGGCGACGGCGAGCCGGCGGGGGACGGACAGCTCTTCCAGTCCGAGGTTCCGCAGGGATCGAGCACCCGGAAGGACGCCTATTCGGTGTTCGCGAGCCTGGGCGCGAAGTTCAACAGCGGGGCGACCGGCACGGAGGTGAAGGCGGGCGCGGGCATCGCGCAGTTCTTCGCGACAGGCGCCGCCGCGGTCAGCGTCACGCAGAACGAGGCCCTGGTCACCGTCCTCAAGGTGGACAGCGATGCGGCGACCAAAGCTCAGGCGACGGCCGTCGCTGCGGCGGCGGGCGACCTCGACACCGCCCTCGGAAAGCTCTCGGCCGAGAACAAGGCCGCCATTGAGACGTCCGCGCTCGCCATGCTCGACTCCGAGCGATTGGTCCTCGCCAAGGCGACCACCTGCGCCGCGGCGACCGACGCGGCGTGGACCGCCGCCATCGGCACGGCGAAGGCCGCGCCGGCATCCCCCATCGGACCGGCCGTGGAGGCGAAGCTCCAGGGCCTGAAGACCCTCGGCGATCGACAGGACTACCTCGCCGACAACATCGACGTGGCAAAGGCGCTCGCCGCGACCTGCCCCTAGGAGGACCCATGGCCAAAGTCATCAAGATCGCCGCATGCGCGACCGCAGCGGACGTTGTCGCGGCCAGGAAGTACTGGACGGCGAAGGGCTACGCCGAGGCCGCAGCGCCGCAGCCCCAGTTCGAAGACCTCGTGCTGGAGAAATGGAGCGGCTGGGCCGTCGGCGCAGACGGCGCGGCCGCCGGCGGGCAGCACGCCGTCGAGCGCCGGCTTCTGGAAAAGGCCTTCGTCATCGTCTTCACGAAGGTCTGACGTCGGTCCCACTCAGGCCTTAAATCCGGGCTCGCGCGTGCTACATTCGTTCTACTCCGGTAGGAACGAAGAGTGTCTGATTCACTACAGCCCGCCCCCCGTATCAGCGACTTGGCCCGCGCCGATGCGCGGCCGGCGAACTATCTTGATGGGTTGAACCCCGAGCAGCGCGACGCGGTCGAGGCGATCGAGGGGCCCGTGCTCGTCCTGGCGGGCGCCGGCACGGGCAAGACCAAGGTGCTGACCACGCGGCTGGCGCACATCCTGACCATCGGCCGGGCGCGGCCGTGGGAGCTTCTGGTCGTCACCTTCACCAACAAGGCCGCGCGCGAGATGCGCGAGCGGATCACCGCCATCATCGGCCCGTCGGCCGAGGGCCTGCGGTGGCTGGGCACGTTCCACTCGGTGGCCGCCCAGATCCTGCGCCGCCACGCCGAGCTGGTGGGGCTGAAGTCGAACTACACCATCCTCGACACCGACGATCAGGAGCGCCTGCTCAGGCAGGTGCTGGAGGCCGAGAACGTCGATTCCAAGCGCTGGCCGGCGAAGATGCTGGCGGGCCTGATCGACCACTGGAAGAACCGCGGCTGGCGTCCGGACCAGTTGCCGCCCGCGGAGAGCCAGCAGTTCGCCAACGGTCGTGGGCAGGCGCTGTACCGGCTCTACCAGGAGCGCCTGCGCATCCTGAACGCCTGCGACTTCGGCGACCTCCTGCTGCACAATCTGACGATCTTCGTCAGCCAGCCCGACGTGCTGGCCGAGTACCACGACCGCTTCAAGTACCTCCTGGTCGACGAGTACCAGGACACCAACGTCGCCCAGTACCTGTGGCTGCGGCTGCTGGCGCAGAAGAGCCAGAACCTCTGCTGCGTGGGCGACGACGACCAGTCGATCTACGGCTGGCGCGGCGCCGAGGTGGACAACATCCTGCGCTTCGAGCGCGACTTCCCGGGCGCCAAGGTGGTGCGGCTGGAGCGCAACTACCGCTCGACCAGCCACATCCTGGCCGCCGCCTCGGGCCTGATCGCCACCAACAAGAGCCGCCTGGGCAAGACGCTGTGGACCGAGGCCGAGGGCGGCGAGAAGGTCGTGGTGCGCGGCGTCTGGGACGGCGAAGGCGAGAGCCGCCTGATCGCCGACGAGATCGAGCGGGCCAGGCGCGGCACGTCGAAGGGCGATCCGCGCCGCTATGCCGACATGGCCATCCTGGTGCGCGCCGCCCACCAGATGCGGGCCTTCGAAGAGCGGTTCGTGATGCTCCAGATCCCCTACGTGGTGATCGGCGGCCCGCGCTTCTTCGAGCGCGCCGAGATCCGCGACGCCATCGCCTACCTGCGCCTGATCCAGTCGCCCGACGACGACCTCGCCTTCGAGCGGATCGTGAACCAGCCCAAGCGCGGCATCGGCGACACCACCGTCCAGAAGCTCCTCCAGATCGCCCGGTTGAACGGGGTCACCGCGACCGTGGCGGCGCGCCAGCTCGTGCTGACCGACGAACTGCCGGCCCGCACGCGCACGGCGCTCTCCAACTTCCTGCGCGACCTCGACCGCTGGCGCGGCCAGGCCGGCCAGGTCCACCACGCCCGGATCATGGAGGCGGTGCTGGAGGAGAGCGGCTACACCGACATGCTCAAGCTGGATAAGTCCCCGCAGGCGCAGGGCCGGCTCGAGAACCTCAAGGAACTGGTCCAGTCGATGAGCGGCTACGAGACGCTCGAAGCCTACCTCGAGCACGTCTCGCTGGTGATGGAGCTGGAGCGGGGGCCGAGCGCCGACAGCGTGCAGATCATGACGCTGCACCAGGCCAAGGGGCTGGAATGGCCGCTGGTCTTTCTGCCCGGCTGGGAGGAAGGCGTCTTTCCCTCGCAGCGTTCGATGGACGAGAAGGGCGAGAAGGGGCTCGAGGAGGAGCGCCGGCTGGCCTACGTGGGCATCACCCGCGCCCGCGAGGAGGCGCGGATCAGCTTCGCCGCCAACCGTCAGGTCTACGGCCGCTGGACGTCGCAGCTTCCCAGCCGCTTCGTCGACGAGCTGCCGAACGCCAACGTCGAGGCGTCGTCCGAGACCGGCTACTACGGCGGCGGTCCGGGCATGCAGCAGCACGGCAGCCGCTGGGACGCCGACCCCAACTTCGGCGGCGGCTATGAGTCTCCCGGTTGGCGCCGCGCCCAGGCCAACCAGTACCGCGGCAGCCATCCGGGCCGGCAGCAGACGATCGAGGGCGACGGCCGCCTCGTCGCCACCTCCGACAGCTCGGCCGGCAGCGACTTCAGGCGCGGCGACCGCGTCTTCCACATGAAGTTCGGCTACGGCGACGTCCGCGGCGTCGAGGGCAACAAGCTGACCGTCGCCTTCGACAAGGCCGGCGAGAAGAAGGTCATCGACAGCTTCGTCGAAAAGCAGGGGTGAAGCCCACCGGGCCAAACGCGGTGTACATCATGGCGAGCCGCCAGCATGGCACGCTGTACATTGGCGTCACATCGGACCTGCTTCAGCGCGTCCACCAGCACCGGGAAGGCCTGCTTGGAGGCTTCACCAAGCGCTATTCTGTGAAGCGCCTCGTTTGGTGGGCGCCGCACGACACCATCCAGGCCGCCATCCAACGCGAGAAGTCGCTGAAGAAGTATCCACGCGAGTGGAAGGTGTATCTGATCGAAGCCGAGAACCCGAAGTGGGACGATCTGTTTCCCGGGTTCTTCCGTGCCGAGGGGCCGCTATCCCACCTGCAACCGCCAACCCTGCCCAGATAAGGACGTCATGGCCGGGCCTGTCCCGGCCATCCAGACGCGCCGACCTCCGGATCGGAAGGCGCCGGCAGCCGAGCCTCTTGCGTCGCCATCGGCGTCTCTGGATGGCCGGGACAGGCCCGGCCATGACGTTCCTTGTTTTGGATTCTCGATCGGTTGCCATCCCGCCCGCCTTGGCGTCTCATCCCCGCGAGTTCAGGGGGAGCGTTCGGGCGTGGCGATCGCGGCGGCCAGGGTCTACGCCGAGGGGCACCGGCTCCGGCACCTGCGGCTGCACGAGCCGGAGGACCGGATCGTGCAGGCGAACCAGTTCGCCTGGATCGGGCTGGTCGACCCGTCCGGGGACGAGCTCGCGATCCTGCAGGAGCGGTTCAACCTCCATCCGCTGATCATCGAGGACGTGCTCTGCGAGCACCCGCTTCCGAAGGTCAGCGTCTACGGCGACCAGGTCTTCGTCGCCGCCCGGACGGCGCGCCTGGACGGCGAGGAGATCATCTACGGCGAGACCTGCATCTTCCTCTGCCGCAACACCGTCATCACCATCCGCAAGGGTTCGGAGAAGGGCTACACCGAGGTGCGCCGGCATCTGGAAGGCGCGCCGGCGCTGCTGAACCACGGCATCGCCTACGTCCTCTATTCGGTGCTGGACTTCATCGTCGACAGCTACCAGCCCATCGTCGAGGCCATCGAGGAGGACGTGCTCCAGATGGAGCGCCGGGCGCTGGACGCCTTCCTCAGCCGCGAGGACGTGACCCACATCTTCAACCTGCGCCAGTCGCTCGTGCGGTTCCGCCGCGTGCTCGGGCCGATGGAGGAGGTCTGCGCCCGGCTGGAGCACCTGCACCTGCCGTTCATGGACCCGATGGTGCGGCCCTACTTCCGCGACGTGGGCGACCATGTACGCCGGGTGGCCAACGCCACCGAGCAGTTGCGCGACGTGCTGTCGTCGGTGTTCGAGGTCGCCAACCTGTTCGAGAGCCAGCGCCAGGGCGTCATCACGCGCCAGCTCGCCGCCTGGGCCGGGATCCTGGCCGTCCCGACGGCCGTGGCCGGCATCTACGGCATGAACTTCGAGTACCTGCCCGAACTCCACTGGAAGTACGGCTACTTCGCCGTGCTGGGCTTCGTGGCGATCACCTGCCTGGCGCTGTTCCTGACGTTCAAGCGCGCCAAGTGGCTCTGAGCCGGCCGCGCTGAAACCAATCGCCGCGTGGCGCGCTTTGCCGATCATGGAGAGGCTGTTCACGCATACCGACCTGAAGCGCATCGGCGCGGGCCTCGCGGTCGCCGCCGCCGCCGGTCTCCTGATGGGCGCGGCGTTCAGGCCCGATCTCGACGCGCACGATGCGGCCGGACCGCAGATGCTGATGGGCGACGCGGGGCCGCGGAAGGTGGTCGCCGTCGCCGACCCGGGCCTCGCCGCCTACGCCGGCCACGTTCCGGACTACGTGATCGGCTCCGACTGGACCCGCCCCCACGAGGAGCCCGCCGTCGAAGAGGCGGCCGCCGTCGATGAGCATGCGGGCGACGTCATGGCCTACGAGAACGAGGCGCCCCCGGAGGTGACCCGCGCGACCTACGTCGACGAGCCGCGGCCCGCGCCGCGCTATCCGTCGATGAGCGGCAACGCCGAGTACGAGGCCAACGTCCCGGCCCCGCCGCCGCCGCCGCCGCCGGCCGACGTCGATGGCGAACCGGCGATGGGCGGCTGATCCCCCTCGCCTTTCGCGGTCGCAGCCGCTAGAGCCTCGCGCCCATGAGCGACGAGGCCGTCCAGATCATCGCCCGCGGCCCCCGCGCCGACGCCGAAGCCGCCGCGGCGGCCCTCGAAGCCGACCCGGCCACCGAGGCGCTGACCTTCTCCATCCTGGAGGAGGACGAGGACCGCGACGTCTGGCGCATCGACGCCTTCCCCACCGACGCCGACGAGCAGGCGGCCATCGGCGCGGCGCTGAAGGGCTGGCCCAGCCTGCGCGTCGTCATCGAGAAGCTGGCCGACGCCGACTGGCTGGCCATGGCGCTTTCCGGCCTGCCGCCGGTGCGCGCGGGCCGCTTCTTCGTCTACGGCGCGCACGACCGCGGCCTGGCGCCGGCCAGCACCGTCAATCTGCGGATCGAAGCGGGCGCCGCCTTCGGCACCGGCCACCACGGCACCACGGTCGGCTGCCTGCAGGCGTTCCACGACCTCCTGAAGGCCCGGCGGTTCGAGCGCGTCCTCGACGTGGGCTGCGGCACCGGCGTCCTGGCGATCGCGGCGGCGCGCACCGGCTCGCGCATCGCGCTCGGCACCGACATCGACGCGCCATCCGTCCGCATCGCCAACGAGAACGCGGCGCTGAACCGGTCCGGCGCCCGCTTCGTCCACGCCTCGGGCCTGAACCACAGCCTGGTCCGCGACGACGGCCCCTACGACCTCGCCTTCGCCAACATCCTGGCGCCGCCGCTGGTGGCGCTGTCGCAAGACATCGGGCTGGCGCTGAAGCCGGGCGGCATCGCGATCCTGTCGGGCCTGCTGCGGACGCAGGAGCGCCGCGTGCTGGCCGCCTACACGTCGAAGGGTTTCCGGCTCGTGCGCCGCCTGCACCGCGACGCCTGGGCCACGCTGGTGCTGCGCCGCGCCTGAGCGCCGCCGGCTCTAGCCTACCGCCTTCTGCGCCCCCAGCGCCGCGATCCAGTGGCGCTCTCGGGTCCTGGTGAGGTCGGCGAGGCCGAGCGGCGTCATCTCCCCGGGCTCGATGCGTTCCAGCACCTCGTAGGCGAAGGCGCCCTCGCCGTGCGCGGTCCACGCCGCCTGCATGGCGCGGTTCATGTGCGCGCCCTGCTTCAGGGAGAACCAGATCGAGTTCCGCTGCGGGTCGATGTTGCGCGAGCCGCCCACCCACACCTGCCCGCTGGGCGCGCAGCGCACCGCGTAGACGCCGGCGGCGGTCTTCCTCTCCTTGAAGTCGCGCACGCGTTCGCGGCGGGATTGCCTGTCCATGGCGCGGCCCTCTACAGCGGCCACGGCGCGCTGTCAATTTTACCCGGATCAAATAAGCCCGCAGCCGCCCTTTGCCCTGGCGCGCGGGACGGCTTACATCGCTCGCCATGCGTCAGACCTTCGATGAAAGCACCGATCCCTCCTTCGGTCCCCGCCACGTCCCGCTGATCCGCGAGGCGATGGCGCGGCAGGGCCTCGACGGCTTCCTTGTGCCGCACGAGGACGAGCACCAGAACGAGTACCTGCCCGCCGCCAACGACCGGCTGGCCTGGGCGACCGGCTTCACCGGCTCGGCCGGCGCGGCGGTCATCCTGCAGGACAAGGCCGCCGTCTTCGTGGACGGCCGCTACACCCTGCAGGTCCGCGACCAGGTCGACGCCGGCGTCTTCGAGATCCGCGACCTGGTGGAGGGCGGCGTGCCGGCCTACCTGGAGAGCGCGACGGGCGCCGGCCAGAAGATCGGCTACGACCCGCGCCTGCACAGCCCCGACGCCCTGACCCGCCTGAAGGAGGCCGCCGCCAAGGCCGGCGCCGAGCTGGTGGGCGTGAACGACAACCCGCTGGACCGCGCCTGGGGCCGCTCGCGCCCGCCGCAGCCGCAGGCGCCCGTCGTGCCGCACCCGGCCGGGTTCTCCGGCGAGGACTCCGGCGCCAAGCGCGCGCGCATCGGCCAGGCGCTGGCCGACAGGGGCGCGGACGCGGCGGTGCTGACGGCCCCCTCCTCCATTGCCTGGCTGTTCAACGTCCGCGGCGGCGACGTCATCCGCTCGCCGCTCCCCATCGGCCAGGCGATCCTGGCCAAGGACGGCACGGCGCGGCTCTTCCTCGACCCGGCCAAGGTCACGCCCGACCTGCCCGCCTGGCTGGGCAACCAGGTGCGGCTCGAGACCCCGGACGAGATGCCGGCGGCGCTCGCCGAGCTCAGGGGCCGCAGCGTCCTGATCGACCCGGCGCAGTCGTCGGCCTGGTACTTCGACACCCTGGCCAGGGCGGGCGCGAGCGTGATCCGCGCGGACGATCCCTGCGCGCTTCCCCGCGCCTGCAAGAACGCCGTCGAGATCGAGGGCGCGCGCCAGGCCCACGTCCGCGACGGCGCGGCGCTGACCCGCTTCCTCCACTGGGTGGCCACCGAAGGCCAGGCCGACCCGCCCGACGAGATCGAGGCGGTCAGCCGCCTGGAAGCCTTCCGCGAGGCCACCGGCGCGCTGAAGGACCTGTCGTTCGACACCATCGCCGGCGCCGCCTCCAACGGCGCCATCGTCCACTACCGGCCGACGCAACGGCTCAACCGGCGCACCGAGAAGGGCTCGCTGCTGCTGATCGACTCGGGCGCGCAGTATCTCGACGGCACCACCGACGTGACCCGTACCGTGGCCATCGGCGAGCCCTCGGACGAGATGCGCGAGCGCTTCACGCTGGTGCTGAAGGGCCACCTGGCGCTGGCGGCGATCCGCTTCCCGGCGGGCACGACCGGCTCGGCCCTCGACGTTCTCGCCCGCGCCGCGCTCTGGATGCACGGGCTCGACTACGACCACGGCACGGGCCACGGCGTCGGCAGCTACCTGGGAGTCCACGAGGGCCCGCAGCGCATCGCCAAGGCGCCGAACAACGTGGCGCTCCGCGCCGGTATGATTCTCTCGAACGAACCCGGCTACTACAAGGAGGGCGGCTATGGCATCCGCATCGAGAACCTGCAGGTCGTGACCGAAGCGACCCCCATCCCCGGCGGCGAACGTCCGATGCACGGCTTCGAGACCCTGACGCTGGCCCCCATCGACCGCCGCCTGATCGTGGCCGCGATGCTCACCCCCGACGAGCGCGCCCAGCTCGACGGCTACCACGCGCGGGTCCGCGAGACGGTCGGGCCCCTGGTCGAGCCGCAGGTGCGCGCCTGGCTCGCCGACGTCACGGCGGCCCTGTGATGAGCGAACCCAACGCGGCGCAGGCCGAATACTGGAACAGCGGCGCCGGCCCCACCTGGGCCGCGCTGCAACGCCCGCTGGACCGCCAGCTCGCACCGCTGGGCCGCGCGGCCATGGCGGCGCTGGACCCGCGGCCCGGCGAGGACATCCTCGACGTCGGCTGCGGCGCCGGCGAGACGGTGTTCGAGCTGGCGCGCCGGGTCACCCCCGGCGGCGAGGTCACCGGCGTCGACATCTCCGCGACGCTCCTGGATGCCGCGCGCCGCCGCCGCGAGGGCGCGCCCGGCGTCCACTTCGTCCAGGCCGACGCCCAGACCCACGGCTTCGCGCCGGGCAGCTTCGACGGGGTCTTCTCGCGCTTCGGCGTGATGTTCTTCGCCGACCCGACCGCGGCCTTCACCAACCTGCGCCACGCGCTGAAGTCCGGCGGGCGCCTGGCCTTCGTCTGCTGGCGCACGCCGGCGGAGAACCCGATCATGACGCTGCCGATGCAGGCGGCCCTGGCCCACCTGCCGCCGCCGGACGCGCCGGCCGATCCGACCGCGCCGGGCCCCTTCGCCTTCGCGGACGCCGGGCGGCTGCGCGGCATCCTGGAGGCCGCCGGCTTCACCGACATCGCGATCGCGCCGCACGCCGAGAAGATCGGCGGCGGCGACCTCGACGCCAGCCTGGACCTCGCCCTCAAGGTCGGCCCGCTGGGCGCGATGCTGCGCCAGCACCCCGACAAGGCCGACGCCGTCATCGGCGCCGTCCGCGAGGCGCTCGCGCCGCACGTCGGTCCCGACGGGCTGAAGCTCGACTCCGCCACCTGGATCGTCACCGCCCGCGCGCCGGGCTGAAGGAGAGGCCATGCCCATCGGACTGATCGCCGCGTTGGCGATGGCCGCCGCGCCGGCGCCCGATCCGCGAGAGGTCGCCGTGACCGAGGCGGTCCAGCGGTTCTTCGACGCGATGGCGAGGGAGGACCGCGCGGCCCTCGCCCAGGTCGTCCTCCCCGGGACCCTGTTCACCGCCGTCGAACTGGCCGCCGACGGATCGCCCGGGACCAGCCGCTTCAGCGTCGAGGACTTCGCCCGGAACCTGCGCCCCGGCCTCGACGAGCGGATGTGGTCGCCCCGCGTCAGCGTGCGCGGCGACATGCTCGCCACCCTGTCCACGCCCTACGAGTTCCGGCTCGACGGCAAGACCACCCACTGCGGTATCGACGTCTTCACCCTGGTGAAGGACCGCGGCGCCTGGAAGATCGCCAGCCTGGCCTGGACCCGGGAGCCGGCCGCCTGCGACGAACTGAAGGCGCGCCGCTAACCCGTCTTCGTCAGCCAGAACGAGGCGCCATAAGGGTCGAGGCCGGCGAGCGGGCCCTTGCAGATCTCGGCCCGGGCCAGGGCGCGCAGGTCCGGATCCTGGCCGACGAACCAGGACGGGAACAGGATCTCGAACCGGTCGGCGCCGAACAGCAGCGCCGTGGCCAGCAGGTACTGCTCGTTCCACATCCGATGGACATGGCCGGCGATGTAGTCGTCGGGCAGGTAGATGTCGTGGACGTGGACGACCACGCCGGGCTTCAGGCGCGGCAGGATCTCCAGGAAGAAGACCGTGACGTCCGAGTTCTGGAAGGACCTGTGCGAGCTGTCGAGGAACAGCAGGTCGCCGGGCTCCAGGGCGTCGAACAGCTCGGGCGCGCAGCGTTCCAGCGGCCGGCGGATCACCGCGTCGCACAGCTTGTCGATGTCGGCGCGCGGCTGGGGGTCGATGGAGGTGACGCGGGTGCGCAGGCCGTAGGTGCGGATCGCATGGCGCGCGAACTTGGTCGACATGCCCGAGCCGATCTCGACCATCCGGGCGGGGTTCAGCCGCCGCAGCATCGCGATCAGGGCCATGGCGTCGAGGTTCGAGAACCAGGCGTTCAGCCAGAAGGGGCCCAGCCCCTCCACCGTGCCGCCGAGCGGGATGGCGGCGAGGTCGGCCTGGAGGCCCCCCAGCTCGCGCAGCAGCATGGCGTAGCGCTCGCGCCCCGCGCCGACGATCGCCGCCAGCCCCGGGTGCGCCGGGCGGCCCGCGCCGTAGCGGATCGTGGCGGCGTAGGGGTAGTCGAAGGCCTCGAAGGCGTGCGTCGCCCGCTCGTGGGCGAACGCCAGGGCGTCCAGCGGGAACGGCGGCGAGGCGGCCGGGTCGCGGAGCGCGACGGCGCGGTCGTAGGCCTCGGCGGCCGCGGCCGGATCGCCGTGGTCCCGGAGCGCCGCGGCGAGGTCGCTCCAGATCGCCTCGACGCCCGGCGCGCGCTCGGCCGCGGCGCGCAGCAGCGCGGCGCCCTCCCCGCTCCGCCCGAGCTTGCAGCGGGTGACGCCCAGCAGCCGCAGCGCCGTCGGGTTCTCCGGCTCGGTCTCCAGGACGCTCAGGAAGATCAGCTCGGCCAGGTTCAGCAGGTGGCTGCGCAGCCGGTCGTAGCCGATCAGCAGGCGCTGCTCGTTGCTGACCCCGCCCGCCATCTCAGCCGCCCGCCAGCGCGAGCCATTCGTCCTCGGTCAGGACCTTCACGCCGTGCTTCTCGGCGTCCTTCAGCTTCGAGCCCGCCCCGGGCCCCGCGACCACGAGGTCGGTCTTCTTCGACACCGAGCCCGAGACCTTGGCCCCCAGCCGCTCGGCCTGCGCCTTGGCCTCGTCGCGGGTCATCCGCTCCAGGCTGCCGGTGAAGACGACGGTCTTGCCGGCGACGGCGGTGTCGGTCTTGGGCTTCTCCGCGGGGATGACCGTCAGTTCGCCCAGCAGGTCGTCGACCAGCGCGCGGTTGTGGTCCTCGCCGAAGAACTCCGCGATCATCCGCGCGGCCACCACGCCCACGGCGTCCACCGAGGCCACCTCCAGGAAGGCGTCGCCGGGCGTCTCGGCCGCCGCCTGCCGCGCGGCCGCCTCGAAGCTCGCCCAGTCGCCGAACCGCGCCTCCAGCGCCGCGCGCGCCTTCGAGTTCAGCCTCGGCACGGCGAGCTTCAGGCGACTGTCGAGCGACAGGTCCGGCGGGACGAGCAGCCCCTGTCCGCCGCGGGCGAACGCCAGCACCGCCGACACCGCCGTCGGGCCCAGGCCGTCGAGGTCGGAGAGCTCGGCATACATCGGGCCGCCCATCTGGCCTGCCGCCAGCTCGGCCTTCTCCCGGAAGTCCTTCGCCGTCTCGAAGTGGCGGGCGAGCGCCGTCGAGGTCGTCTCGCCGATATGGCGGATGCCCAGGCCGTAGATGAAGCGGTCGAGGTCGATGCGGCGGCGGTCCTCGATGCTGGCCAGCAGGTTCGTCACGCTGGTCTCGCCGAACCGGTCCTGTTCCAGGATCTCGGCGCGGCGGGCCTTCAGCCGGAAGATGTCGGCCGGGGCGTTCAGCCAGCCCTTCTCGGCGAAGAGGGTGAGCTGCTTCTCGCCCAGCCCCTCGATGTCGAAGGCGCGGCGGCTCACGAAGTGGCGCAGGTGCGCCAGCTTCTGGAACGGGCACGCGAACTCGCCCGAGCAGCGGCGCACCACCGTCTCGGCGCCCGCCGCCGTGGTCTCGCGCACGAGGTCGGTGTGCAGCGGGCACGGGCAGTGGGTCGGGAAGGCGAACGGCTGCGAGTCCTGCGGCCGTTCCTCCAGCACCACCTCCACGACCTGCGGGATCACGTCCCCGGCGCGCTGGAGCACGACGGTGTCGCCCACCCGGATGTCCTTGCGCGCGATCTCGTCGGCGTTGTGCAGGGTGGCGTTGACCACCACCACGCCGCCGACCGTCACCGGATGCAGCCGCGCCACCGGCGTGATCGCGCCCGTGCGGCCCACCTGGATGTCGATGGCCTCCAGGATCGTGCGCGCCTGCTCGGCCGGGAACTTGCGCGCGACGCCCCAGCGTGGGGCGCGGCTGACGAAGCCCAGCCGCTGCTGCCAGTCCAGGCGGTCGACCTTGTAGACGACGCCGTCGATGTCGTAGCCGAGGTGCGGCCGGGCCGCCTCCATCTTCGCGTAGGCCGCCAGCAGGCCGGCGGCGTTCTCGACGCGGCAGCTCTCGGGCGTGGTCCGGAAGCCCCAGGCCTTCAGCTTCCCCAGCGCCTCCCACTGGGTCCCGGCGAAGGCCTGCGAGTGGTAGCCCCAGGCGTAGGCGAAGAAGCGCAGCGGCCGCGCCGCGGTGATCGTCGGGTCGATCTGGCGCAGCGACCCGGCCGCGGCGTTCCTCGGGTTGGCGTAGGTCTTCTGGCCGGCCGCGGCGGCGGCCTTGTTGAGCGCGGCGAACTCCTCGTGGCCCAGGTAGATCTCGCCGCGGACCTCGATCGCGTCGGGCCAGCCGGCGCCCGCCAGCCGGTGCGGGATCTCGCCGATGGTGCGCACGTTGGCGGTGACGTCCTCGCCCACCCGCCCGTCGCCCCGGGTCGCGGCCCGGACCAGCTCGCCGTTCTCGTAGCGGATCGAGCAGGACAGCCCGTCGATCTTCGGCTCGGCGGTGTAGCCCACCGTCTCGTCCGGCGACAGCCGCAGGAAGCGGCGGATGCGCGCGTCGAACTCGGCCGCGTCGCCGTCGGAGAACGCGTTGTCGAGACTGAGCATCGGCACGCCGTGCTCGACCGCCCTGAACTTCTCCGACCGCGCCGCGCCCACCTTCAGCGACGGCGAGTTCTCGCGCACCAGATGCGGGAAACGGGCCTCGATCTCACCGTTGCGCCGCTTCAGCGCGTCGTACTCGGCGTCGGTGATCGTGGGGTCGTCGTTCTGATGATAGGCGATGTCGTGCCGCGCGATCTCGTCGGCCAGCGCCGTCAGCTCGGCGACGGCTTCGGCTTCGGAGAGATCGGAGACAGGAGTCGGCGCCATGCCTCCACGTCTAGCCGCGCGCCCCGCCCCACGGAACCCTTCCTCTCCCGCCCGGCGAAGAGCGGGGTGTGGAAAGCGCAAGGCCGCGGCAGGGCCTGGCCGGCGCAAATCCGCCCCTCAGCCCTCAGGACGACGCCGCCCGCGGCCCCCTTCCTTTCCCACGCCGCGGGAAAGGAAGGAACATTACGCGAACATCTCTGCGAGGATCAAGCGTCCATCAGCGCCCGGGCCGCGGCGCGGGCGGCGTCGGTGATCCGGGCGCCGGCCAGCATGCGGGCGATCTCTTCCTCGCGGTCGGCGGGCGAGAGGACTTCCACGGCGGTGCGGACGCGCCCGTCCCCCTTGGCGTCGTCGCCGGCCTTGGCGATGCGCCAGTGCGCCTCGGCGCGGGCGGCCACCTGCGGGCTGTGGGTGACGACCAGCACCTGCGCCCCCGGCCTTCCGTCCGTCGGGGCCGCCAGGCGCTTCAGGCGCAGGCCCACCGCGTCGGCGACGGCGCCGCCCACGCCCTGGTCCACCTCGTCGAAGATCATCAGCGGCTGCGGGCCGGTCCCGCGCCCGGCCAGGGCGGCCTTCAGCGCCAGCGCGAAGCGCGCCAGCTCGCCGCCCGACGCGATCGCGCCCAGGTCGCCGAACGGCGCGCCGGGGTTGGTGGAGATCTCGAAGGCGACGCGGTCCAGCCCCGCCGGCCCCGCGCGCGCCTCGGCGAGCGGCTCGACGGCGACGCGGAAGCGGGCCTTGTCCAGCTTCAGCGGCGAGAGCTCGCTCATCACCGCCGCCGCCAGCAGGTCGCCCGCCGCCTTGCGGGCGCGGCTCAGCGCGTCGGCGGCGGCGAGGTAGGCCGCGCGCGCCGTCGCCGCCTCGGCGTCCGCGGCCTTCAGCGTGTCCTCGGCGGACTCCACCGCCCGCAGGCGCTCGGCGAACCGCACGCGCAGCGACGGCAGCGCCTCGACCGCCACGTTCAGCTTCCGCGCCAGGCCGCGCAGGTCGAACAGGCGCTCCTCGGCCTTCTCCAGCCGGTCGGGTTCGAAGTCGAAGGCCCGGGCGGCGTTGTCGATGGCGGCCTCGGCCTCGCCGGCCTCGACCAGCACCCGGTCCAGCGCCTCGGCCGCGGCGGCGAGGCGCATCGCCGCCGGACCGTCGGCCGCCGCGCCGGCGGTCGCCGCGCGCTCGCGGGCCCGGTCCAGGGCGCGGATGGCGGACGCCACCCTGCCGCCCAGCCCGTCGAAGGCGTCGCGCGCCACGCCGATGTCGGCCAGGGCCTTCTCGGCCGCGCCCAGCACCGCCCGCTGTTCGGCGAGTTCGGTCTCCTCACCTTCCCGGGGATCGAGCCGGTCGAGTTCGGACAGGCGGAACGTCAGCTCCTCGACGTCCGCGGCCGATCGCGCCACCTCCGCCTTCAGCGCCTCCGCCCGCTCGCGCGCGTCGCGCCAGGCGCCCCAGGCGGCGGCCGTCCGGCCCAGCGGGGCGCGCAGGTCGCCGTAGCCGTCCAGCAGCGGCCGGTGCGTGCGCGCGTCGAGCAGGCCCACGGTCTCGTGCTGGCCGTGGACCTCCAGCAGCGCCTCGCCCAGGTCCTTGAGCACCCCGACGCCGGTCGCCTGGTCGTTGACGAAGGCGCGGCTGCGGCCGTCGGCGGAAAGCGTGCGGCGCAGGACCAGGTCCTCGTCGCGCGCGTAGGCCAGCCCCTTCTCCTCCAGCAGGTCCCAGACGGGGTGATCCGGCGCGAGCGCGAAGGCCGCCGTCGCCACGGCCTGGGCGGCGCCCCGGCGCACGAGCCCGGCGTCGCCGCGCGCGCCGGTGGCCAGGCCCAGCGCATCCAGGATGATCGACTTGCCGGCGCCGGTCTCGCCGGTGAGCGCCGTCAGGCCCGGCCCGATGGACAGGTCCAGGGCCTCGATCAGCACCACGTCGCGGATCTGCAGACCGATCAGCATCGCAAGCAATGTCGCCGGGAATCGCCGCCCGTTGAAGGCCCCAACGATTTCGGGGACACGATACCAATACGGGGACAGGAGCAATATTCCCCGACCCGGAATGCGGGGGGCAGGAGCAATGTTCCCTTTTCGTTCGGGCCGTGGTAACCCATGCACGATGGCCCGCCTCGCCCGCATCGTCGCCCCCGGCCTGCCGCATCACGTAACGGCGCGCGGCAACCGGCGTGAGCCGATCTTCTTCGAGGACGGCGACCAGGACATATATCTCGACATGCTCGCCGAGGCGGCGCGCAAGGCGGCCGTAGAGGTCTGGGCCTACTGCCTGATGCCCAACCACGTCCATTTGATCCTGTGTCCGGCGACCGCGGACGGCATGGCGCGCGCCCTGGGCCAGGCGCACCGACGCTGGGCGAACTTCGTCAACGCGCGCGGCCGGTGGCGGGGCCACCTGTTCGACGGCCGCTTCGCGTCGGTGGCGATGGACGAGGCGCACATGCTGACGGCGGTGCGTTACGTGGCGCTGAACCCGGTCCGTGCGCGGCTGGTGGCGCGCGCGCAGGACTGGGCCTGGTCCAGCGTCCGCGCGCATCTCGCCGGCGCGGATGACGGTCTGGTCACCGTCGCGCCGGTCCTGGAGCGGGTCGATCGGTTCGCTGACCTGATCGAGAACGACGGCGACGAGGCGGCGTTCACCGCGCTCCGGGCCGCCGAGCAGACCGGGCGGCCGCTGGGCGCCGCCGATTTCGTCGCCGACCTGGAACGCCTGCTGGGCCGACCCATCGCCCGTCGGGCGCCAGGACGAAAGCCGCAGGCGCCGGCCATTCAGCAACCGGCCCTGCTGTAAGCGGGCGAAGACGGGGTGCATTGCTCCTGTCCCCGTATTCTGGATGATCGACTTGCCGGCGCCGGTCTCGCCGGTGAGCGCCGTCAGGCCCGGCCCGAGGTAAATTCGAACAAGATGAAGTTACTTCATGAATATAAACTTTACCTTCGTAAGAAATCCGGATTCATTGACGGCAAATTGAATCTTCGAAGTTTTTACGTCCTAATTTTTCCATGGATATTGATCTACGCTGTTGGCGCCATTGCTTTGCGCGCCGCGGACGTGCATCCGTTTTCTAGATTCGCTACATTCGGTTTGGCAATCGTTTGTGGGTCGGGCGTCATTTTTGTCGTATATTCAGTACTATCCGGTAAAGATGATTGAGGTTCCGCAAATCTCGGTAGATCTTCGTTCCGTCGTCATACCCAATAGGGTCGGATATAGAAATCGTCCGCTCGCGGCCTGACGCCGAATACGGCGAATACGGCGGCGAATACGGCGGCGAATACGGGGACAGGAGCAATATTCCCCGACCGGATGCCGATGGGGATATGGGGATAGGTATCTTGTCCCCGAAACCTTCCGGCGAATACGGGGACAGGAGCAATATTCCCCGACCGGATGCCGATGGGGATATGGGGATAGGTATCTTGTCCCCGAAACCTTCCGGGTACATTGCTCCTGTCCCCGTATTCCCCGAGGACAATCCGTTTGCTTGCTAGTCATTGCGTTGCATGGTGTTATGCGGAATAACCCAAATGAGCCATACGACCTTCAACATAGTGAGAATTTTCCGAAGTATCCTCGGCTTGGCGGGGATTACGATCGGCATCATATATCTATCGTCTTCCGATACGTCGCTCGTGTCTGGAGATATTCCCGAAGGGTTTGCGAATGTGCCCGGGAAATCTGGGTGGGACGTAGTATTAGTTGGACTCTTACTTATTGCATCCGCCATTCTCCCATTAAGATCATGGCCACTTTATATTTGCGGGGCTGTTTCCGCTTATTGGGTATTTGGTCTTTCAGGGCTACTGGCTATTTCGGCCACTGGGCGCGTAGAGGTTGATATATTGATCGTGGCGCAGTTCGCACTCGCATGCGCCATTTTGGGGACCTGTGCACTCTCGGCAGCGAGCTCCAGGAAGGGAAGCTGAGATGTCGGGAAATGCGGGGACAGGAGCAACACTCCCCGACCGGATGCCGATGGGGTTATGGGGATAGGTATCGTGTCCGCGAAACCTTCCTGAACCTTCCTGGGGTACATTGCTCCTGTCCCCGTATTCCCTGCTGTAAGTCGGCGAAGACGGGGTACATTGCTCCTGTCCCCGTATTCTGAGCACAGGAACGGTTCGATCATGAGCAAGCGCAAGATCAGGAACACTCTTATCGTCGCTGCGATCGGTTTAATTTGCGTATGGTGTGGCGTTGCGGCGTCGCCGTTCGCGTCGAAGCTAGTGGTCGCAGTTCAAGGACCAGAGGGGAATACGGAGGGGAATACGGGGACAGGAGCAATGTACCCCAGGAAGGTTAGGAAGGTTTCGGGGACACGATAACTATCCCCATAACCCCATCGGCATCCGGTCGGGGAATATTTCTCCTGTCCCCGTATTCACCGTATTCACGTATTCATCCGGTAGGCCTCTCCGGCGACCCTACGGCTTCCGAGATGCGACCGCCTGAGCGGCCGCTATCGAGAACTGTTGGCCCCGGCCGTCCCAAGCCACGCGCCGCTCGCACCGCGTCGCCGGCGGCGCACCCGCTTCGCAGCTTGCGCCTCCCGCGGGAATACGGGGACAGGAGCAATGTACCCCAGGAAGGTTCAGGAAGGTTAGGAAGGTATCGTGTCCCCGAAGCACCCGCGCGATGCCGGTGAAGTCGTTCAAGCTGAGAGTAAACAGAGGGACGGGAGCAATATTCCCCGACCGGCTGCCGGCGGGGTTCCGGGGACAGGCATCGTGTCCCCGAAACGCCCCCAAACGCCCCCGAAACGCCGAGCCTAGTCCTTCCGGGTGAAGGGGAGCCGCAAGCCCTTTTTCTTCCTGGGGACCTCGGCCGACGCAGTTTCGCCCGGCGCGGTCGGGCCCGGCGCGGCTTGCGTCGTGGCGGCCGCCTCGGTCGACGTCGTGGCGGCGTCGGCCGGCTTCTCGGGCGCGAATGCGGGGACAGGAGCAATATTCCCCGACCAGATGCCGATGGGGTTATGGGGATAGGTATCTTGTCCCCGAAACCTTCCGGGTACATTGCTCCTGTCCCCGTATTCCTCCAACCATAGAACCCCGCCCGACGGCGTGGCGGGCATTTCGGGGACACGACGAGGCCGAGGGCAACCGGACGGCGGCCACCTTCCTTCTGGGGATAGGTATCCTGTCCCCGAAACCTGCTGTAAGTCGGCGAAGACGGGGTACATTGCTCCTGTCCCCGTATTCCCCCCGTATTCCCCTTGCTCCTGTCCTCGTATTCC
The DNA here is from genome assembly GCF_016793285.1 of Phenylobacterium sp. GTDB lineage: Bacteria > Pseudomonadota > Alphaproteobacteria > Caulobacterales > Caulobacteraceae > Phenylobacterium. The sequence goes on along the minus strand of NZ_JAEUMO010000064.1, from coordinate 11,679 downwards.
AGGCCCCGAAACCTTCCGGGTACATTGCTCCTGTCCCCGTATTCCCCGTCTTGTCAGGAGTTTCGATCCTCATGAGCCTGAGCTCACTATTCATCGCCCTCGCGCTTTCAGGAAGGAGGAGCCGGACTCGTAAATAGAGGGACAGGCGCAATATTCCCCGACCGGCTGCCGACGGGGTTCCGGAGACAGGCATCGTGTCCCCCGAAACGCCCCCAAACGACCCCGAAACGCCGAGGCTAGTCCTTCCGGGTGAAGGGGAGCCGCAAGCCCTTTTTCTTCCTGGGGACCTCGGCCGACGCAGTTTCGGCCGGCGCGGTCGGGCCCGGCGCGGCTTGCGTCGTGGCGGCCGCCTCGGTCGACGTCGTGGCGGCGTCGGCCGGCTTCTCGGGCGCGAGCACGGCGCCCGGCGGCCGGACCGTCTGCTGCTTGTCCTTGCTGAAGGGCAGCCGCATGAACCCGCGCCCGCCCGCCTTGGGCTCCACCGCGGGACGCAGGCCCTTTGACGTCAGCAGCTTGTAGGCGTCGTTGTACCAGGGGTCGCCGGGGTAGTTGTAGCCGAGCACCGCGCCGTTCCGCCGGGCTTCCTCGAGCAGGCCCAGGGTGAGATAGCTCTCGACCAGCCGATAGAGCGCCTCCGGCGTGTGCGTCGTGGTCTGGTAGCGGTCGACCACCGTCTTGAAGCGGTTCACCGCGGCCAGGGTGTCGCCCTGGCGCAGATACCAGCGGCCGATGGTCATGTCCTTGCCGGCCAACTGGTCGTTGACCATGTCGATCTTCAGGCGCGCGTCCGAGGCGTACTCGGTGCGCGGATAGCGCTGGACCACGTCGCGCAGGCTTTCCAGCGCCTGGCCGGTCGCCGCCTGGTCGCGGTTCACGTCGACGATCTGCTCGAAGTAGCAGATCGACTTGATGTAGTGCGCGTAGGCCGCCGTCGGGTTGCCCGGATAGAGCTGGATGAAGCGGTCGGCGTCGGCGATGGCCTCGGCGTAGTCGTTCGACTCGTAGTGGGCGTAGGCCTGCATCAGGATCGAGCGGCGCGACCACTCCGAATACGGGTGCTGGCGCTCCACCTCCTGGAAGTAGGCGACGGCCTGGGCCCACTGGCGGCGGTCCAGCCGGTTGGCGCCGGTGGCGTAGAGCAGTTCGACCGGCCGCTCCTCGTAGGCCAGCCGCGGCTTGCTCTTCTTGTTGCTGGCGCAGGCGGAAAGGGCCAGGGCGCAGGCGGCGGCCACCAGGACGACGCGCCCGGCTCTCCCGCTCGGAGAGGCCGGCTTCGACGACGGAGAGCCCTCGAGATCCGTTCCGGATTCCGTGGTGGATTTGCGAACCGAGTACACCTTCACCTCAAGACCGGCGCGGGCCCCCACGCGAGAGAGTCGCTTCTACACCACCACTTGTGGCGAGCAAACGGCGGCGCGGTCGCAGGCCGGGTCAGAGCGTCTGGCGCAGCCCCGCCACCTGCTGCTCGTGCGTGGCTTCCGGCTTGGGCAGCTTGAGCTGGTCCGAGACCATCTCCGACAGCGACGGCAGGGTGGCGCGGTCGATCCGGTGGCTGTCGCCCCAGAGGTCGGAGCGCATGAGGGCCTTCGGGCAGTGCAGGTAGGCCTCGCGCACCTCGACGCGCAGCAGGGTCTTCGGGACCTTGCCGAACTCCTCGAACGTCGCGGCCAGCGCGTCGTCCACCACCAGGGTCGCCGGGCCGTTGACGCGGTAGATGTCGTCGACGCCGGGGATCATGAACATCAGCCCGACCTGGCCCGCGCCCTCGGCGATGTTGCGCAGGGAATCCAGGCGGTTGTTGCCCGGCCGGTCGGGCAGCATCAGGCTCCGCCCGTCCTCGGCCACGCGCACGAAGCCCGGCCCGCCGCCCCGCGGCGAGACGTCGACGCCGCCCGCCGGTCCGACCGTCGCCAGGGCCACGAACGGCGAGAGCCCGATGAAGCGGCGCCCATGGGGGTCGATCCAGCCGATGTCCTTGGCGACCGTGAACGGATGCGGCTTCAGGTAGAGCGCGTCGAGCTGTTCGGTGGCGTGGGGCGTCGAGGCGTCGTCGGGCATGGAGGCGTCCTCCCTGCCGGCATTAGACGACGATTGCGAACGGTTCGCAATACGCCCTCGGTCAGACGGCTTCGCGCAGGTCCTCGACCAGCGTGGTCATGCGCCAGGCTTCGGGCCGCGCCAGCAGCGCGCGGACCAGGGCGTTGTTCAGGCTGTGCCCCGCGCAGACGCCTTCGAACCGGCCCAGCACCGGCGCGCCCAGCACGTAGAGGTCGCCGATGGCGTCCAGCGCCTTGTGGCGCACGAACTCGTCGGGGCGGCGCAGGCCCTCGGGGTTCAGGATCGCGTCGCCGTCGATGACGACGCAGTTCTCCATCGTGCCGCCGCGGGCCAGGCCCATGGCGCGCAGCGCCTCGACGTCGCGCAGGAAGCCGAAGGTGCGGCAGTCGGCCAGTTCCTCGCGGAACGCGGCCTCGTCCATCGCCAGGTCCACCGTCTGGCGGCCGATGGCGGCGGTCGGGAACTCGATGGTGAAGGCCACTTCGAAGCCGTCGGCCGGCGACAGCGTCGCGCGCTTGTCGCCTTCGACCGCCTCGACGGTCTCGAGGATCTCGATGAAGGCGCGCGGCGCCTCCTGCGGGCGCAGGCCCGCGCGGTCCAGGACCCGGACGAACGGCAGGGACGAGCCGTCCATGATCGGCATCTCGGGCCCGTCGACCTCGACCACCGCGTTGTCGACGCCCAGCATCGCGAGCGCGGCCATCAGGTGCTCGATGGTCGAGACCGTCACGCCCGCGTCGTTGGCGATCACGGTGCCGAGCTGGGTCTTGCAGACCGCCTCGCCCGAAACCGGCACCACGTTGTCGCGGTCCTTGACGTCGGTGCGCACGAAGACGACGCCGGCGCCCACGGCGGCCGGGCGCACCGCGACGCGGGTGTATTCTCCGGTATGCACGCCGATCCCGGCGAACAGCGCCGGCGACCTGACGGTGTGTTGGAACGCGGCCAAGGCGGACCTTCCTGCGATACAGCGGCGCACGACCGCACCTTGCCCCCAACGCGCAGCTAAGCTGCTTGATGCACCGCAGCAAAGCACTTCGTGTTTCACAGTGTTTCGGAGGGTCGCTCCAGTGCGGGAATCGCCGTCAACTATCTGATTTCCCACACCTTTTACGCCATTCCGCCCCCGCCGCCGGCGACTCTGGAATGCAGGTTTTCACCACGGTGTAGCGAACACCTCACACCGCCGGATAGAGCTGCGTCCCGACCAGGTTCCGCGCGCGGTCGAGGATGCGCACCTGCACCGCCCGGCCCAGCCTGGACAGCACCGTGGCCAGACGCTTGGCCTGGGCCTCGGCGCGGGCGCCGGAGCGGAAGACCAGGGGCTCGAGACCCACGGCCAGCACCGCCCAGCCGTCGGCGAGCGGCGAGACCCAGATGATGCGGCTGGCGTTCATGAGAAAACCTCCCGGAGGTGGGCTCCGGGAGGTTCTAGCAGTCTGCGCCGCGGCGCGGCGTGACGATTTCGTGGAGTTTTTCCGACTTCGATAACGGCGCTAGTTGGCCAGCCGCCGCAGGAAGGACGGAATCTCCAGATCCTCGTTCTGGTCCGCGACATCCTCGGGCGCCTGCGCCTCCAGCGGCTGGGCGCCGCCACGGACGGGAGCCGGCGTCGCCGCCGGACGCGGCGCGGGCGCAGCCGCCTCGCGCGCCACCGGCGCGGGCGCCGGGGGCGCGTCGTAGCGCGGGCGTGCGCCGAAGATCGACAGGAACCCGCCGCGCGGCTTGCGCGGCTCGAAGGCCGGCTCGGCGAACAGCGGCGCGTCGTCGGCGCCGCCCTGCTCGGCAGCGGCCGGATCGACGATCCGGGTCACGGGCGCTGCGGCGGGGTCGGCGGCGAGCGGCGCCTGCGCAGCCAGGGGGGCGGCGAAGATGTCGGGCTGCTCTTCCTCGCGGGCCGGCTCATGCTCGAAGGCGGCGGCCGCGGCCGCCGGCTCCAGCACCGGGGCGTCTTCCAGGATCGGCTCGGCCTTCGGCGTCACCGCGGCGCGCAGGGGCTCGACCTGCAGCGAGCGGCGCTCGATCTTGGGCTCGATGGCCGCGATGGACGCGCCGTCCATGCCCGTCGCCACGACCGAGACGCGGACCTTGCCTTCGAGGGTCGGGTCGAACGCGGCGCCGAAGATGATGTTGGCTTCCGGATCGACCTGCTCCGAGATGGCGTTGGCCGCCTCGTCGACTTCCAGCAGGGTCATGTCGAGGCCGCCGGTGACGTTCACCAGCACCGCCTTGGCGCCCTTCAGCGAGACCTCGTCCAGCAGCGGGTTCTGGATGGCGTTCTGCGCCGCCATCAGGGCGCGGTCCTCGCCCGTGGCCTCGCCCGTGCCCATCATCGCCTTGCCCATCTCGGTCATGACGGTGCGGACGTCGGCGAAGTCGAGGTTGATCAGGCCCGGCAGCACCATCAGGTCGGTGATCGAGCGCACGCCCGAGTGCAGGACCTGGTCGGCCATCCCGAAGGCTTCGGCGAAGGTGGTCCGCTCGTTCGCCACGCGGAACAGGTTCTGGTTCGGGATGACGATCAGGGTGTCGACGTAGCGTTGCAGTTCGCTGATGCCGGCGTCGGCCAGGCGCATCCGGTGGCGGCCTTCGAAGTGGAAAGGCTTGGTCACCACGCCCACCGTCAGGATGCCGCGCTCGCGGGCGCACTTGGCGATGATCGGGGCCGCGCCGGTTCCGGTGCCGCCGCCCATGCCGGCGGTGATGAAGACCATGTGGGCGCCGTCCAGGTGCTCACCGATCTCGGGGATGCTCTCCTCGGCCGCGCTCATGCCGACTTCCGGGTGCGCGCCGGCGCCGAGGCCCTGCGTCACCTGCACGCCGAGCTGGATCCGCCGCTCGGTCTTGGCAAACTGGAGCTGCTGCGCGTCGGTGTTGCCGACTACGAACTCGACGCCCTCCAGACCGGCCTCGATCATGTTGTTGACGGCGTTGCCGCCGGCCCCGCCGATGCCGAACACGACGATGCGCGGTTTCAATTCCGTGGCCTTCGGCGCGGACAGAGAGATGGTCATGGGACGCTTCGTCCTTCCCCAATTTTGCGGTCTAGCGCGCCTGACACCCCTCGCCCGGCGCACCCGGAGGTAACGATGCGTTAAGTACGCGCCGACACCGTTAAGCGAGCGTTAACCGCATACATTGAGTCGGAAGCTGATCGAGCTTTGCCGAACAGGATTTTCCAGGGCCCCGCCAAGGAACGTCCCGCGAATCAACAGTAACGCTGCGTCGGAGTGACTCGACCCGGCCGTGGCGTGCGTCAAGCCGTCAGCACCGCTCCGCAGCGTCGAGCAGGGCCCGGTGGAGAAGCCGGTGGGCCAGGGCCTTGCCGGCGCCGGCGACGGCCACGTCGTGGCCGGTGCCTTCGCCCACCACATGCAAGGTGACGTTCGGGTTGGCCTGCAGCCGGCCGCGATCCTCGGCGGAGGTGAGCGACGGCCAAGGCGTCCCCTCCCCGTCCCAGGCGTCGAGGCGGCTGCCGACGATCACGTCGGCAGGTACGCGGATGCCGCCGGCGAGGTGGCTGTAGTCCCGATCGTCGAGGCGGCCGTCGGCATGGATGCCGAACAGGGTGGCGAGATAGGCCTCCTGGCCCGTGCCGGGCGGGCTGTCGGCCAGATAGCGGCGGGCGAAGGCGATGAAGGGGGCGAGGCCCGCCGTGCGGAAGAAGGGCTCGGCGGCGACGAAGCGGACGATGGCCGGCAGGGTGAGGCCGAGCGCCATCAGGTTGCCCGTCGAGGCCGCGAACACCACCAGCGGGTCGTCGCCGACGAGGCGCTGGACGGCCTCCCCCAGGCCGCGTGTCATGTCGGGTACGGTGAGTCCGCCTGCGCCGGACCCGCCCGGCGCACTCCACGGCGGCCCCATCCCGGGCGTGTAGGCGACGAGCACGTTCGCGCCCGGAAAGGCGGCGACGAGGTCGTGCAGGTAACCCTTCGCCGGGAAGGCTCCGTTCACCGCCAGCAGCGCCGGCCGGCGCCGGTCGCCATGCACCTGGCCGACGAAGCCGAAGACGCCGCCCGAGGTGCGGATGTGGAGGAGGTCCATGCGGCGCAGATAGACCATCCCGCCGGGATGGCGCCACCGCTGGAAGGCGGATAGGTGTGCGGCCTCCACGAACCGCGAAGGCGCCGCCAGCCGATGGCCGACATCACGATCAAGGACGCCACGCCCGAACAACTGGCGATGCTGGGCGACGCGGCGTTCAAGGCCGGCAACCTCGGCCTTGCGCGCGGCTTCTACGGCGCGCTGGCCCGGGCCCAGCCGGGCGCGGTGGGCCCGATGGTCCGCCAGGGCATGACCCACCGCCCCAACGCGCGCCGGCCGAAGCTGCTGGAGGTGCTCCAGTTGCTGGAGTCCGTCCCCGGCGCGCAGGCCTTCGTCGGCGAGGGCATCGCCACCTGGTTCAAGAACCCGCCGTTCGCGGCCGACGCGAAGTTCATGACGCTCGCCGCGCAGGACGAGGCGATCGCGCCGTCGGGCGTCTTCAACTGGCACTGGAACCTGCAGGTGATGCTGAACGCCGCCCAGCAGGCGAAGGCCATCCCGGGCGACTACGTCGAACTGGGCGTCTACAAGGGCCACACGACCAAGTTCCTCGCCGACTACCTCGACTTCGCGACCTGGGACCGGAACTGGTGGCTCTACGACACTTTCGAGGGCGTGCCGGCCGACCAGCGCGATCCGGGCCGCGAAGGCATGACCGCGACGGTCTACGGCGAGAGCTTCACCTTCGAGGAGGTGCGCGACCGCTTCGCGACCTATGGCAACATCCGGGTGATCAAGGGCCGGGTGCCCGACGTCTTCGCGCAAGGCAGTCCCGGGCGGATCGCCTTCATCCACATCGACCTGAACAACGCCGCCGCGGAGATCGGCGCGCTGGACGCGCTCTACGACCGCCTGTCGCCCGGCGGCGTGATCGTGTTCGACGACTTCTGCTGGAGCACCTCGCACGCCCAGTACCGGGCCGAGATGGCGTGGTTCCAGGCGCGGGGCCTGAACGTGTTCCCCCTGCCGACGGGCCAGGGCCTCTTCATCAAGCCGCCGGCGTAGCCGCCTAGAGGTTGTCGCGGAGCCAGGCGGCGGCCTTGGCGACCGGGTTGGCGCGGGGATCCAGCGGGGCGCGTTGCAGCTTCGCCGACGAGAGCTGCTTGGTCGAGACCGCCTCGCGCGGGCCGAAGGCGGCGCGGTGCAGGATGCCGGCGCAGGCGGTGAACGCAGGACCGGACGCCGCGTCGGCCAGGTGCGGCACGCGGCGCGGGCGGCCGAGACGCACGGGGCGGTCGAACACACGCACGGCGACTTCGCGGACGCCGGCGAGCTGGCTGGCTCCGCCCGTCAGCACGATGCCCGCGCCGGGCTCCACCGGGGCGCCGGCGGCCTTCAGGCGGTCGCGCAGGAGTTCGAGGGTTTCCTCGACGCGCGGGGCGATGATGCCCTTCAGCAGGCTGCGGGGAGCGACGACGGGGCCCGCGCCCGGGTCGTCTCCCCGAGGCGGGGCCTCGATCATCTCGCGGTCCTCGTTGGCCGAGGCGATGGCGCTGCCGTGCAGGGTCTTGATGCGCTCGGCGCCGGCGATGGAGGTGGAAAGGCCGCGGGCGATGTCCTGCGTCACATGCTGGCCGCCGACCGGCACGGTCTCGACGTGGACGAGGGAGCCGCCGCGGAAGACCGAGGCCGAGGTCGAGCCGCCGCCCATGTCGATGCAGATCGATCCCAGGTCCATCTCGTCCTCTTCCAGCGCGGCCATGGCCGAGACGAAGGGGGCGGCGACGACGCCTTCGAGCTGCAGGTGGGCGCGCTCGACGCAGGCGCCCAGGGTGTTGAAGACGGTCTCGGCCACCGAGACGACGAGCAGTTCGACGCCCAGCCATTTGCCGAACATGGCGCGCGGGTCGCGCACGCCGCCCTGCCCGTCCACGGCCCAGGCAATGGGCAGGATGTGGACGGCGCGGCGGCCCGGCAGCTTGATCTGGCTGAGGGCGTTCTGGATGGCGCGGACGAGGTCGTTGTCGGCGATCGGGCGGGCGCCGATGGAGACGCGGCCCTGCACGCGGCTGGAGGTGAGCTGGCCGCCGGCGGTGGCGATGGTGACGCCCTGGACGTTCACGCCGGCGACGTTCTCGGCGCGCTCGACGGCCTGGGCGATGGCCGCCGACGCCTCGTCGAGGTTGACGATGGCGCCGCCGCGGATGCCCCGCGACTGCACGTAGCCGACGCCGCAGGTGGTGAGCGTGCGGTCACCGCGCCGCACGCCGTCGGGCTTCATGATGAAGCAGGCCACCTTGGCGGCGCCCAGGTCGACGGCGGCGATGATCTTGGGCGGCGCGAGCGCGGCCTTCAGGCCGTCGCGCCCGTCCTTCCGGGCGACGTCCTTCCTCTCGCCCTTCTTCGCGGGAGCGGCCTTGGCTTCGGCGGGACGTTCGGCGGACTTCAACATCGGCGGCGGCTCTACTGGATGCGGACGTTACACGCCCTCGGCGACGGGGACGCCGGGCGCGGTGGGGACGGCGGCGCGCGGTCGCACCGCCACCGTGTCGGGGTTGCGCAGGTCGATGCGCTCGAAGCCGAGTTCGAGGATGCGCGAACGCAGGTCGAGCTGTTCGAGCTGGAGGAGCGCGGCCTCCTCCTCCACGGCGGGAAGCTGGATCAGCGAGCCGTCCTTGAGCCGCAGGTCCCACCGACGGTCGTCGACGCGGATCAGCGCTTCGAGGCGGGCCATCAGCTTCGGCCGCTGGGCGATGACCGGCAGGACCTCGCCCGCATGCTGCGCGCCGCCGGCGCCGACCACGAGCGGCAGGTTGGTGAAGCGGGCGGGATCGGCCTCGCGGATCACCTGGCCCTGGTCGTCGATGACCTCGCTCCTGCCGCCGTGCTGCCAGACGGCGAGCTGGCGGCGTTCCTTCACGGCGATCATCAGGGTGTCGGGCAGCAGCCGCACGACCCGGGCTTCCTTCACCCAGCCGACGTGCTCCACGCGGGTCCTGAGATCGTCGAGGTCGAGGCCCAGCAGCGGCTGGTCCCTGTAGATCGCGGCGGCCTTGACGATGTCGGCCGTGGCCAGCGCCGAGGCGCCCTGCACGTGGACGGTCTTCAGGCGGAAACCCGCCTCGCCGAACTTGCCGTCGATCCCCGTCCCGACGGCGCTCGCCAGCATCTGGCCGCGGCCGCCCGTGGCGAGCGTGGCCGCCAGCGCGGCGGTGAGCACGCCGGCGGCGATCAGCAAGATCTGCTTCGGAGAAACCCTCGCCGCCCCGTTGGCCTCCGCCTTGGCGCGCTTCCCGCCCTTCGCCTGGACTTGGGCCTTGGCTGGAGCCGCGGGGCTCTTACCCCGGCTCGCGACTCGCGATCCCCCCCGCACCGCCGCGGGCATAAGCGTCCTCCACGATCCACAGCACCAGCCGGTCGAAATCCACCCCGCCCGCCGCGGCCTGCTCGGGTACGAGCGAGGTGGGCGTCATCCCCGGCTGGGTGTTGACCTCCAGAAGGACCAGAACATCGTTAATGTCGTCATAACGCAGGTCCGACCTGGTAACGCCCCGGCAACCAAGCGCGGCGTGGGCCATCTCCGAGAGTTTCTTCGCCTTCTCAATGGCGTGCGGCGGGATCCTGGCCGGCACGATGTGCTCCGAGCCGCCATCGCCGTACTTGGCCTCGTAGTCGTAGAAGCCGGTTTTCGGCACGATTTCGGTAACGGTCATGGCCTTGCCGTCCATGACGCCCACGGCGAGTTCCAGCCCGCGGATGTAGGGTTCGATCATGACCTCCTCGCCGAAGGTCCAGTCGGGGGCCACGATCTCCTGCGGCGGGCGGTTGGCGCCGTCGAAGACCAGGAAGACGCCGACCGAAGACCCCTCGGCGTTCGGCTTCACCACGTAGGGCGGCGCCATGACGTGGTCGCGGGCGGCCGCGTGGCGGTTGAAGAGACCGCCGCCGGGGACCTCGACGCCGGCCGCGGCCAGCACCGCCTTGGCCTTGGCCTTGTCCATGGCCAGCGCGGACGCCAGCACGCCGCAATGGGTGTAGGGCGCGCCCAGCGTCTCGAGCACGCCCTGGACGCAGCCGTCCTCGCCCCACGCGCCGTGCAGCGCATTGAAGCAGACGTCGGGCTTCAGCCCCGCCAGCACCTGCGCCAGGTCGCGCCCGGCGTCGACGCGGCTGACCCGGGCGCCCAGGCGCTCCAGCGCGTCGGCGCACTCGCGGCCGGAGACGAGGCTGACCTCCCGCTCCGAGGAGAGGCCGCCCAGCAGGACGGCGACGTGATGGCCGGAGAGGGGCTGGCTCGCGTTGCTCACTTCTGGGAGGTCTCCGTCGCGGGCCTGGCCCGGAAGTCGATGTCGGAATTGGCGACCGTGTAGAGGAAGGCCGCCCAGACCGCCACGTTCTGGGCCAGCGCCGCCGGGTCGATCTTGTCCAGCGTGTCGTCGGCCGAATGGTGCAGGTCGAAGTAGCGGCTCATGTCCTGATTGAAGTCGACGAACGGGACGCCGACGCCGATCAGGCCCGAGATGTCGGCCCCGCCGCTGGACGGCGCGGCGCGGCTGACGGTGACGTTCAGCCTGGGCAGGGTCGCCCTGAACGCGGTCATGGCCGGATGGTCGGCCCCGACCCGGGGCAGGCTGAGGCTCCAGATGCGTCCGGCGCCGCCGTCGCTCTCGCCCGCCACGATCATCCTCGCGACCTCGTCCCGGTGCGCGGCCAGGTAGGCGCCCGACGACCCGCCCTGCTCTTCCGAGCCCCACATGACGACACGGATCGTGCGCCGCGGCTTGCCCTGCTGGCCCACGAGCCTGGCCGAGGCCGCGGCGATGGCGATGCCGGCCGCGTCGTCGATCGCGCCCGTGCCGGGATCCCAACTGTCGAGGTGGCCGCCGACGATCAGGACCTCGTCGGGCTTCTCCCGGCCGCGGATTTCGCCCGAGATGTTCCAGGCCTGGGCGGCGGGGTCGGTCGACGACTGCATGTCGAGCCTGACGCTGACCGGCTGGCCGCGGGCGGCGAGCCGCTCCAGCAACTCCGCGTCGGGCGGCGAGAGCGCGGCGGCGGGAATGCCCGCCGCCGCGCCGCCGCCGGTGTGCGGCAGGCGGGTGTCGTCGGTGGAGAGCGAGCGGACGAGATAGCCGACGGCGCCGCGCCTTGCCGCCTCAGCCGCGCCGCTGCGGCGCTGGATGCCGACCGCGCCGTAGCTGGAGCCGTCCTGCGTGCGCCCCATGGCCTGGGTGACGACGGCGATCTTGCCGGCGAGCGAGCCCGGCGGCTGGTCCAGCATCGCCTGGTAGCTCCGGAACACGGCCACCGGCGCCGTGATCCCGCCGGCGGGCGTGGGCGACGAGCCACCCAGGCCGAGGATCGCCAGCTTCTGCGGCCAGGGCCCGACCACCTCTGCGGACTCCGTCCCGCGCGACCACGCCGGCGTGGTGAAGGGCTCGACCTTGATGTTCTCGAAGCCCATGGCCTTCAGCTTGGCCACGCCCCAGTCCCTGGCCCGCGTCATGGCGGGCGAGCCGACCATGCGGGCGCCCACCTCGGACGTCAGGGACTCGGTCACGTCCCAGGCGGTGGAGTCGGCAAGCGCCCTGTCGCGGACGGCGGCGGCGCCGGCGGCGAGATCGTCTGCGGCGCAGA
>NZ_JAEUMO010000262.1 GCF_016793285.1 Phenylobacterium sp. | reverse complement strand
CAGGAAGACGTGGTTCGCCGGCGGCAGGTCGAAGCGGTACTTCTGGACCTTGTTCGCCGGGATGGCCGTGGGCTTCTCGAAGCTCTCGCGGTAGCGGCCGCGGAAGATGTCCATGCCGACGCCGAGCTGGTAGCCGCCCATCTGCGGGTCGGAAGGGACGGCGTCCGGATAGACGTCGATCAGCTTCACGACCCAGTCGGAGTCGGTGCCCGAGGTGGAGGCGTAGAGGTTCACGACCGGCTCGCCGGCGATCTTCAGCGGCGCCTTCAGGGGCTCGGTCACGAAGGTGAGGACGTCGGGGCGGCCATCGACATGGCGCTGGTCCGAGAGCAGCCAGTAGCGCCACTGCTCGGCGTCGTCCCAGCGCACCGGGCGGCGGACGTAGGGCACCGGCTTGGCGGGGTCGGAGACGTACTCGGCGTAGGTCGAGACCATGCCGGCGATGCGGTCGCCATAGAGTTCGCCACCCTTGGTGAAAGACAGGCGCATCCCCGGCGTCAGGTAGATGGGCTTCATCTTCACGTCGCAGTCGGCGCAGGCCCGGGGCCACTTCGCGTACTGCGTCCAGCGCATCGTGCCGGTCTCGAAGATGGTCACCGGCGGGGTCGAGGCCTTGGGCGCGCCGGTCTTCAGGTGGCTGTCGAGGAAGGGCTTCAGGACCGTCAGGCGGAACTCGGTGGCGGTGTCGCCGGGCAGCTTGATGTTCGGGCCGAGCTGTCGTTGCTCGTAGTTAGTTCCCGAGTGGCGCCAGGGCCCCAGCGCCAGGAAGTTCATGTCGTTGCCGGCGTCCCTGGGCTCGGTCGCGAGGTAGGCGTGGATGGCGCCCCACATGTCCTCCTGGTCCCAGAGTGCGCCCATCCAGAGCGTCGGGACCTTGAGGGGCTGTTTGGCGAGGATGCGATCGAGCGCCTGTTCCTGCCAGAAGGCGTCGTAGGCGGGGTGCTCGCGGATCTTGCGGTAGGCGGCGATCTGTTCGAGGCCGGCGGCGCGCGCGAAGTCGTCGAACGAGCCGGCGCGCAGGAAATTTTCATAGTCGTCAGCGGTTTCGCGGGGGATGTTCTCGCCCGCGCCCTTCTTGATCATCTGACTGGTGAACCAGTCGACGTTGCGCATACGGAAGGCGCCGTAGTGGAACCAGTCGTCGCCCATCCACCCGTCGATCATCGGGCTCTGCGGCACAGCCGCCTTCAGCGCCGGGTGTGGGTTGATCAGCGCCATCGCGGCGGTGAAACCGGGGTAGGACGAGCCGATGACGCCCACGCGGCCGTTGCTCTCGGGCGTGTTCTTCACCAGCCAGTCGATGGTGTCCCAGGCGTCGGTGGAATGGTCGACCTTGCTGTCGTTGAGCGGGCCGATCAGGGGGCGGGTCAGCACGTAGTCGCCCTCGGACTCGTACTTCCCGCGGACGTCCTGGTAGACGCGGATGTAGCCGTCCTCGAGGAAGGGCTCGTCCATCTGCGAGCCGGTGGCGGCGGCGTATTGCGAGAGGTTCCGCTCGGCCGACTTCCTGGCGTTGTAAGGCGTTCGCGTGAGCAGGATCGGCGCGCCCTTCGCCCCCTTCGGGATGATCAGCACCGTGTAGAGCTTTACCCCGTCGCGCATGGGGATCATGGCGGTGCGCTTGACGTAGTCGTAGCGGTCGGTCGGCCACTTGAAGTCGGTGGCGATGTCGGGCGCGAGCGGCGGCGTGGTCTGTGCCTGCGTCTGGGCCGACGTCGAGGCGGGGGCGACGGCGAGGAGGGCGGCTGCCAGCGCGGCCGCTAGCGGAAGCGTGAGATTCATGCTCCGAGCGTAGCGCACGGACCGCGGTCCGCGACAGTGTCTGGAGGGCGTCGGATGATGCGTGCGGTGTTGCTGGCAGGGGCTGTGGCGATGACGGTCGGGCTGGCCGGACAGGCGGTGGCGGCGGGCGGTCCGGCGAACGCGAAGTTCACGGCGATCCACGAGAAGGAGTGGGCCTGGCGGCAGGCGGAGCTCGCCCGCAGCGACAGTCCCGAGGACGACACGCTGGATCCGCACCTGCCGCATGTGGACGCCGCCAGCCAGGCGCGGCGGCTGGCCTACTGGCAGGACGTGAGGACGCAACTGGACGGCATCCGGCCGGCCGATCTGTCGCCGGAGCAGCGGGTGAACTACGAGGTCTACCGCGACCAGATCGACGTGCTGGTCAACCAGCAGCGGTTCCGCGAGTACGAGAAGCCGTTCAATTCGGACAGCTCGTTCTGGTCGAACTTCAACTACAAGGCCCGCCGCACCTTCATCGGCGCGCAGGACTATCGGAACTACCTGTCCCAACTGTCGGAAATCCCGCGCTATTTCGACGAGCAGAAAGTGAACATGCGCGCCGGCCTGAAGCGCGGGTTCACGCCGCCCAGGGCGACGCTGGTGGGGCGCGAGGTCTCGGTCACCGCGACGGTGGACGCGAAGACCGCCGAGGAGACGCTGTTCTGGGAGCCGTTCAAGGCGATGCCGGCGTCGATCCCGGTGGCCGAGCAGGCGGCGTTGAAGGCGCAGGCCAAGTCGGTGATCGAAGGGCAGGTGAAGCCGGCCTACGCGACCCTGCTGACCTTCCTGCGCGACGAGTACATCCCGAAGACCACCGACACGCTGGCGGCCGAGGCGCTGCCTGACGGCAAGGCCTACTACCAGGCCCAGATCAAGGAGTTCGCCACTGTCGAGATGACGCCGGAGCAGATCCACACGCTGGGGCTCTCCGAGGTCGCGAAGATCCGGGCGCAGATGGAGGAGGTCCGTAAGGAGACGGGCTTCCAGGGCGACCTGCCGGCCTTCTTCGCCTACCTGCGCACCGACCCGAAGTTCTATCCGAAGACGGCGCAGGAACTGCTCAACACCGGCGCCTGGATCGCCAAGCGCGTGGACGGGAAGCTTGCGGCCTACTTCGGCTGGCTGCCGCGCAGCCGTTTCACGATCGTGCCCGTGCCGCCGGACATGGCTCCCTTCTACACCTCAGCCCGCGGCGGCAAGACGCAATACCTGATCAACACCTACAACCGGCCGTCCCGGCCGCTCTACAACATGACGGCGCTGACCCTGCACGAGTCCGCGCCCGGGCACTCGCTGCAGGGCGCGCTGGCGGAGGAGCAGGAGGACCTGCCGGACTTCCGCCGCTACGTCTACATCTCGGCCTTCGGCGAGGGCTGGGCGCTCTACTGCGAGTACCTGGGCCTGGAAATGGGGCTCTACGACACCCCCTACGACCGCTTCGGCTACCTGACGTTCCAGATGTGGCGCGCGGCGCGGCTGGTCGTGGACACCGGCATCCACCACAAGGGCTGGACGCGCGCGCAGGCGATCGCCTTCCTGCACGACAACACCGCACTCTCCGACCACGACATCGAGATCGAGGTCGACCGCTACATCTCCTGGCCGGGGCAGGCGGTGAGCTACTACCTGGGCATGATGGCCATCAAGGAGGCGCGGGCGAAGGCCGAGAAGGCGCTGGGGCCGAAGTTCGACATCCGAGCCTTCCACGACACGGTGCTGTCGATGGGCAGCGTGCCGA
>NZ_JAEUMO010000208.1 GCF_016793285.1 Phenylobacterium sp. | reverse complement strand
GCTGCTGGAAGACCACGGCATCTACGTCCAGCCGATCAACTACCCCACCGTCCCCCGCGGCACGGAACGCCTGCGCTTCACCCCGTCCCCCGCCCACGACGACCGCATGATGGACGAACTCGTCGAGGTGCTCGAAAAACTCTGGACCCACTGCAACATCAAGCGCGTGGGCGGCGTCGCCGCCTGAGATCCCGCGCGATTGCGTGAAGAGGCCCCGGAGCGCGCCGCCGCTCCGGGGCCTTTTTCGCTCATGGGATTGACGCAGGCTGCGACAAGTTGGTCGTGCGACGTCCTGGCGTGGCGCCCCGCAATCAAAGCGTGCTCAACTCCCAGTCGGGACCGGAAACGTCTACAACCCGACACGGAACCTGTCCCCGGACGCCCCTGTTGACCCAGGGGCGTCCTTCGGGCCGGTCTGCACCCGCACGGCCGCGCCTACGTCCTGCGCCTCACGCCCCGTCCCAGGCCGATCTTCTTGGCGAAGTCCGAGCGTCGGGCGGCATAGGCCGGCGCGACCATCGGGTAGTCCGGCGCAAGGCCCCAGCGGCGACGGTAGTCGTCGGGGCTCATGTTGTAGCGCGAGCGCAGGTAGCGCTTGAGCATCTTGAGCCGTTTGCCGTCCTCGAGGCAGACGATGTAGTCGTGCTGGACCGAGCGCCCGATCGGCACCGCCGGCCTGGGGCGCTCTTCCGGCGGCGCGGCCGCCGGCGCGCCGGTGAGCGCCATCATCGCCTGGTGTACGGTCCGGATGACGTCCGGCACCGCATCTGCGGAGACCTGATTGCGGCTGACGTAGGCGGCGACGATGCCGGCCCCCAGGCGCAGTATCTCGCCCCCCGAAGCTCCATCGGAATCCGGTCCTGCGCTCATCACCGCCCCTCTGACACACCGGCCCGAGCCCTCGGCGCGTTCGCCGCGCCCGGCCTTTGCCGGTCAACGCCCGGAGATTGCGAGCGGTTCCCCGGAAATACTGCGGGTGTGCGGTTGGAGCGGGGGGCGTTCGGAGGTAAAGGAGGCGCCTCTCGCCGACCCGGGAGTCGGCGCTTCAGCGAAAGGCCTTGCCCTTGAACCTGCATGTGCAATCGAAGCCCTCGACCGAAGACTTCTTCCGCGCCGGCGTGGACAGCGCCGATCCGGACCTCGCGAAGATCCTGTCGGGTGAGCTGCGGCGCCAGCAGGACCAGATCGAGCTCATCGCCTCGGAGAACATCGTCTCCAGGGCCGTGCTCGACGCCCAGGGCTCCGTGCTCACCAACAAGTACGCCGAAGGCTACCCCGGCAAGCGCTACTACGGCGGCTGCGAAGTGGTCGACGAGGCCGAGCTGCTTGCGATCGACCGCGCCAAGCAGTTGTTCGGGTGCGAATACGCCAACGTGCAGCCCCATTCGGGCAGCCAGGCGAACCAGGCCGTCTTCATGGCGACGATGACGCCGGGCGACACCTTCATGGGCATGAACCTGGACCACGGCGGCCACCTGACGCACGGCAAGAGCGTCAACCAGTCCGGCAAGTGGTTCCACCCCGTCGCCTACGGCGTCCGCGCCCAGGACCACCTGATCGACTACGACGAGGCGGCCGCCGTCGCCCGCGAACACCGGCCGAAGGTCATCATCGCCGGCGGCTCGGCCTATTCCCGCCACATCGACTTCCGGAAGTTCCGCGAGATCGCCGACGAGGTGGGTGCGATCCTGATGAGCGACGTGGCCCACTATGCGGGGCTGGTCGTGGCCGGGGAGTACCCGAATCCGTTCCCCCACAGCCACGTGGTCACGACGACCACGCACAAGACGCTGCGCGGTCCGCGCGGCGGCATGATCCTGACCAACGACAAGAAGCTGGCCGCCAGGATCAACTCGGCGGTGTTCCCCGGCCTGCAGGGCGGCCCGCTGATGCATGTGATCGCCGCCAAGGCCGTGGCGTTCGGCGAGGCGCTGAAGCCCGAGTTCAAGACCTATGCGAAGCAGGTGATCGAGAACGCGCGGGCGCTGGCCGATAGCCTGCAGAGCGTCGGCTTCAAGATCGTCTCCAACGGCACCGACAGCCACCTCATGCTGGTCGACCTGACGCCGAAGAGCGTGTCGGGCGCCCAGGCCGAGGTCGCGCTGGAGCGCGCGGGCATCACCACGAACAAGAACTCGATCCCCGGCGACCCGTTGCCGCCGATGCAGACGTCCGGCCTGCGGGTCGGCTCGCCCGCCGGCACGACCCGCGGCTTCGGCCCGGAGGAGTTCCGCCAGGTGGGCCGCTGGATCGGCGAGGTTCTCGACGCGGTGGCGACCGGCGAAGACCCGACGTCGGTGGAACAGAAGGTCCGCGCCGAGGTGGTGGCGATGACGAGGCGCTTCCCTATCTACAAGTGATAGCGTTAAGTGGCTGAAGGAGGGGCTAAATATGCGCTGCCCATTCTGTGGCCACGACGAGACCCAGGTGAAGGACAGCCGCCCGTCGGAAGACGGGGCGGCCATTCGCCGCCGGCGGCTGTGCCCCTCGTGCGAGGGCCGCTTCACGACGTTCGAGCGCGTGCAGTTGCGCGAACTCACGATCATGAAGCGCTCGGGCCGGCGGACGCCCTTCGACCGCGACAAGCTCGCGCGCTCGATCTCGATCGCCATTCGCAAGCGGCCCCTGGAGCCCGAGCGCGTGGAGCGGATGATCTCGACCATCGTTCGCCAGCTCGAGAGCATGGGCGAGACCGAGTTGCCGTCGTCGACGATCGGCGAGCTGGTGATGAAGCACCTGAAGCAACTCGATGACGTGGCCTACGTCCGCTACGCCTCGGTCTACCGCGACTTCCGCGAGACCAGCGATTTCGCCCAGTTCCTCAGCGAAGAGGGGCTCAGCGAGGCCCTGGCCGATCCGCGGTAGGCGGCCATGAGCGTCACCCTGAAGCTCGCCACGTCCCTGGACGGGCGGATCGCGACAGCGTCGGGCGAGAGCCGCTGGATCACCGGCGCGCAGGCGCGCGAACAGGTTCACCGTCTGCGCGCGGCGCATGACGCGGTCGTCATCGGCATCGAGACCGCGCTGGCCGACGATCCCTCGCTCACGGTCCGGCTGCCGGGCTACAGCGGCCGCCAGCCGGCGAGGGTGGTGCTGGACAGCCGCCAGCGGCTGTCGCCGGACTGCGTGCTGGCCAGGACGGCGCGAGAGGTCCCGACCTATCTCGTCGCCACGGGCGAGCCGAGCGCCGCCCTGGTGGACGCTGGCGTGCGCGTCATCGACGTCTCCGCCCCCGGCGAGGATCGGCCAGATCTTAAATCCGTCGTGCAAGTGCTTGCCGACGAAGGCCTTTCCGACCTGTTCGTCGAAGGCGGCGGGCAGGTGGCGGGCAGCTTTCTGCGGTGCGGGCTCGTGGACTGCATCGAGTGGTTCCGCGCCCCGATCGTGATCGGCGGGGAGGGGCGGCCGGGCGTCGGCGCGCTCGCGGTTGCGGCGCTCGCGGAGGCGCCCCATTTCCGGCGGGTGGAGGTGGGCCAGCTCGGCGACGACCTCTGGGAACGCTATTCGAGGGGCTGAATGTTCACCGGCATCGTCACCGACGTCGGACGCGTGCGCAGCGTCCGTGACACCAACCGCGACCGGCGCTTCGAAGTCGAGACGGCGTTCGACCTCTCCACCGTCGACATCGGCGCCTCGATCAGCCACGCCGGCTGCTGCCTCACCGTGGTCGAGAAGGGCGAGGGCTGGTTCGCCGTCGAGGTGTCCGGCGAGACCCTGGGCCTGACGACGCTGTCCGACTGGCACGAAGGCCGGCCGGTGAACCTGGAGCGCGCTGCCCGCGTCGGCGACGAACTGGGCGGCCACATCGTCTCTGGCCACGTCGACGGCGTGGGCGAGGTGCTCTCCATCGACAGCGAGGGCGGATCGCACCGGGTGCGGATCCGCGCGCCCCGGCCGCTGCACCGCTTCATCGCGCCGAAGGGCTCGATCACCGTCGAAGGCGTGTCGCTGACCGTCAACGAGGTCGAGGACGACGTCTTCGGCGTCAACCTGATCCCGCACACGTGGGACGTGACCACGCTGGGGACGCTCGCGGCCGGCTCGCGGGTGAACCTCGAGATCGACATGCTGGCGCGCTATCTCGCCCGCTGGCGCGAAACGGCCTAAGAGCAGCTTCAACCTGTTCCCAAGGACTATCGATGAGCGACGAGCCGATCCGCCTCCTGATCGTGGAGGCGCGCTTCTACGACGACCTGGCCGATGCGCTGCTGGAAGGCGCGACGCAGGCGCTGAGCGCGTTCGGCGCGGAGTACGACGTCGTGACGGTGCCCGGCGCGCTGGAGATCCCGGGCGCCATCGCCCAGGCCGAGGAGGCCGGGCACAGGCCGATGGGGATCCGCTACGACGGCTACGTGGCGCTGGGCTGCGTGATCCGCGGCGAGACCTACCATTTCGAGATCGTCTCGAACGAGAGCGCCCGCGGGATCATGGACCTGACCACCGGCAAGCGCCTGTGCATCGGCAACGGCGTCCTGACCACCGAGGACGACGACCAGGCCTGGGCGCGCGCCCGCGTCAGCGAGGGCGACAAGGGCGGCGGCGCGGCGCGCGCGGCGCTGACCATGATCGCGCTGAAGCAGCAGTTCGTCGGCGGCAAGCGATGAGCAGTGCGCATGCGTCGCGCTCGGTCGCGCGGCTGGCCGCCGTCCAGGCGCTCTACCAGATGGAGGTCTCGTCCATCGGCGTGGAGCATGTGATCCGCGAGTTCACCGATCATCGCTTCGACCGCGACATCGAGGTGGGCGACAACGAGAGCGTGCCGCTGGCCGCCGCCGACGAGGCCTTCTTCGCCGAGCTTGTGCGCGGCGTGGTGGCCGAACAGGGCCGCGTCGACGCCGCGATCGCCAGGCGGCTGGCCGAAAACTGGCGGCTGGAGCGGCTGGACGCCACGGTCCGCGCCATCCTGCGGGCCGGCGCCTACGAACTGGCGCACCGGGCCGACGTGCCGACCGAGGTGGCCATCGACGAGTACGTCGAGATCGCCAAGAGCTTCTTCGAAGGGGTCGAACCCGGGTTCGTGAACGGCGCTCTGGACGCGGTGGCGCGCGATGTCCGGCCCCGGACCTGACCGTCTGGACGAGTTCGGCGAGATCGAACGCCTCTTCCGCCCGCTGACCCGCGGCGCGGCGGGCGCCTTCGACCTGAAGGACGATGCGGCGGTGCTGCCCAGCCGCAAGGGCCACGACATCGTGGTCACCAAGGACGCCATCGTCGAAGGGGTTCACTTCCCGGTGGGCGAGGCGCCGGACCTCGTTGCGCGAAAGCTGGTGCGGGTGAACCTCTCGGACCTGGCGGCCAAGGCGGCGGAGCCCTTCGCGGCCTTCCTGTTCGTGGCCTGGCCGAACGGCCTGGGCGCCCGCGAGCGCGAGCGGTTCGCCATGGGCCTCTCGGCCGATCTCGAGGCCTACGGCGTCAGTCTGATGGGCGGCGACACGGTCTCGACGCCGGGCCCGTTCACGGCAAGCCTCACGGCGATGGGGTGGGTCCCGGAACGCCGGATGGTGCGCCGCTCAGGCGCGCGGCCGGGCGACCGGCTGCTGGTCTCGGGCACGATCGGCGACGGGACCCTGGGGCTCGCCGCCGTCCGCGGCGAGATCTCCGACACCGAGGGCGAACTCGTCTACCGCTATCGCCTGCCGGAGCCGCGGCTCGACCTGCGCGACCAGCTCCGCCGGATCGCCACGGCCGCAGCGGACGTCTCGGACGGCCTGATCGCCGACGCCCGCCATGTCGCCGAGGCGAGCGAGGTGCGCATCTGCATCGACCTCGACAAGCTGCCGCTCAGCCGTGGCGCGGCCACCTGGCTGGAGCAGCAGGCCGACATCGCGGCCGCGCTGCTGCGCCTGGGCTCGGGCGGCGACGACTACGAGGTGGTCTGCACCGCGCCCCCGGGCGTGCGCAAGCCGGCCGGCTTCACGGTCATCGGCGAGGTGGTGGAAGGCGACGGCGTCGAGGTGCGCGCCGCCGGCACGGTGATCGACCCCGGCCCCGGCGGCTGGCGCCACACGTAGGCTTGGCGAAGCGCCGCCGCCCGCTAGGGTGGGGGGATGCGCAAGCCCAACTTCATCGTGATCCTCGCCGACGACCTCGGGTACGGCGACGTCGGCTGCAACGGTTCGACCCATATCCGCACGCCCAACATCGACCGTCTCGCGGCGGAGGGCGCCCGCTTCACCGACTTCTACGCGTCGGCCAACGTCTGCACGCCGAGCCGCGCCGGCCTGCTGACTGGCCGCTACGCCATCCGCTCGGGCCTGGCGCACGAGGTGCTGCAACCCGACGACACCAAGGGCCTGCCGCTGGCGGAGGTGACGATCCCCCGGGCCCTGAAGCCGGACTACGCCACCGCCCTGTTCGGCAAGTGGCACCTGGGCCACGTCGCGCCGCACTTCCCGCCGACCAAT
This sequence comes from Phenylobacterium sp., assembly GCF_016793285.1. GTDB lineage: Bacteria > Pseudomonadota > Alphaproteobacteria > Caulobacterales > Caulobacteraceae > Phenylobacterium. The sequence continues at coordinate 28,279 of NZ_JAEUMO010000208.1, read as the reverse complement.
TACGGCTTCGACCGCTTCTATGGCGTGCCCTACAGCCACGACATGCGGCCGCTGCAGGTCTACGAGGCCGACGGCGACACGCTGACGCCCCATGACGGTCGCGTCGACATGGCGAAGCTGACGCAACAGTTCTTCGAGCAGGCGATGGCCTTCGCCGAGGCCAGCCGCGACCGGCCGTTCTTCATCCTGCTGGCGCTGATGGCGCCGCATATCCCGCTGGTCCCGAACCCCGACGACCCGACCGACTCGGCAGGCGGCGCCTACGGCGACGTGGTCGAGGAAATCGACCTCAACATCGGACGGCTGCTGGCGAAACTGAAGGCCCTGGGCCTCGACGACGACACCATGGTCGCCTTCACGTCGGACAACGGCCCGTGGTTCGAGGGCTCGTCGGGTCCGTTCCGCGACCGGAAGGGCGGCGGCGCCTGGGACGGCGCGTTCCGCGTGCCGTTCGTCGCGCGGCTGCCGAGCCGGATCCCGGCCGGGACCGTCGCGGGCGGGCTCTCGAGCAACCTGGACATCCTGCCGACGCTGCTGAGCCTGGCGGGGCTGCAGGCGCCTGCCGGATTGGAACTGGACGGGCTGGACGTCTCGGACCAGCTCACGGGCGGGGAGGGGCCGGCGCACGAGGAGATCCTGCTCTTCAACAACAACCACGTCGCGGGCCTGCGCACCGAGCGCTGGAAGCTGGTGGCGCGCTCGTACTACCGGACCTACGACGCGCCGCTCGACGCGCTGCCCCTGCTCTTCGACATGCAGGCCGACCCCGGCGAGACCTACAGCGTCGCGCGCCTCAATCCCGAGGCCCTGGCCGACATGCGCGAGCGCCTGGCGCGGGCGCGGGCCAGATACGAGCCGATGGCCGCTGCGTTCCCGCCGCACCAGGCCCCCGCGAGCGCCGCCGATCACCCCGACTAGTTCGCTAGGTGAAGTCGAACCGCACCTGCGACCTGCCGAAGTCGAGCGCCACCTGCTCGAACTGCTGAAGCAGGTCCATCCCGATGACCAGCGCCGGGCTGTCCTTCAGGTCCCAGATGTCGAACACGTGCATGTCGGCGTAGGTCACCTGCACGTTGCCGAGATGCAGGCCGCCCAGCCGCAGGAAGGGCAGGAACACGCTCTCGCCGGTGAACTGCTCGCCGGCCAGGGTCTCCATCTGCACCCACCGTGGGGCCTCGTCGCGGCCGGCGCGGCGCTCGCTGGCGCGCACGAGGTCGCGAAGCCTGCCGTTGCAGAGCGTGCCCTGCGCGCCGGAGTCGATGATGGCGCTGATCCGCCGGCCTGACAGGTCCGCGTCGACGATGGTGAGCTGGCCCTTGCGTCGCCGGGCCGGCACCACGACCACCTTGCCCGGCTTGCTCTCGTCCTGGCGCGACCTGGTGATCTCGAGCGTCTGGCCCTTGAAGTCGAGCACCAGCCGCTGGCCCTTCAGCCAGTCGACGCCCAGCACGCCGTCGACCTCGGGTCCCTTGATGGGCAGCGCCGGCGCGCGCACGTTCCGGCGGTTGCGCGGCCCGACCTGGAGGTGGTCCAGCGTCACGATCGGCCGCTGCCGCACGCCGACGACCGTATGGACGGGCGCCGATTCGCCGGACGTCAGCGACAGCCGCTGCATCAGGCGGTTCGAGACGCAACTGATGTTCGCGCCGGTATCGAGCAGGAAGTTGAACGGACCCTGGCCGTTGATGCTCACCGGGGCCAGCATGTGCTCGTTGCGGCTCTCCCGCGTGGCGAGTTCGGTGTCCGGCGCGTCTTCGTCGGGGAGCTCGAGCGGCGCGCGTTGCTGCGCCAGGGCCCGACCGGCGGGCAGGGCGACGCCGGCGGCGGCAAGTCCCAGGGCCGCGATGCGACGGGTCGGAGTCATCTCCGTCCTCCTCCCACAGGTTCTCGCAGGGAAGATATCACCGTTCCGCAAGCGTCGCCATTCGCCTGCGACCAGCGGCGGGCGACGGCTACGTTTCGGAAAGGGATTCCGCCGAAGCTCGCGCCATGTTGCGCCGTTTCGCTCTCGCCGCCGCCTTGATCGCGCTCGCCGCGTCGCCCGCCGTCGCGTCCGAAAAGGGCGGCGAGAAGAAGGAAGGCGGCAAGGACGGGAAGGGCGACGTGGGCCAGTACGTCGACCTGCAGCCCGTCGGCCTCCCCATCGTCTCGAACGGCCGGCTGGTGAACTACGTCTTCGTCTACGTGCGCATCAACCTCACGAGCGCCGCAAACGCTGCGCAGTTGCGCGAGAAGGAGCCCTTCTTCCGCGACGCCCTGGTCCGCGAGGGCCACCGCACGCCGTTCAACCATCCGAGCGACCTTTCGAAGGTCGACGTGCCGAAGCTGACCGCCGCCCTGACCCGCGACGCGAACGCGATCGCGGGGCCGGGGCGCATCCGGAACATCGTGGTGACCTCCCAGGCGCCCCGCCGCCGCATGACCGCGCCACGCGCCTGAGACCCCTTCCCCTGCGGCCCCGGTTGCGCGTCTCCCGCAAACTTGAGTAGTTTCCGCCGTCTTCCGAGGGTCGCGATCCACGCGCCCCTCGTGGTTGGGGAAACACTGGGACGGGACTTTTCGGGCGAGGCCGTCGGTGACGGGCGGCGATCCGGGTCCCCTCGCCGAGGCGCAAAGGGGTTCGCTACAAATGAGTTTGATGCTGACGCTGGCGATCGTCGCTGGGGTGGCCGCCGTGCTGTACGGCGTGCTCCAGACGATGTCGCTGTTGCGCTCCTCTCCGGGCAACGCCCGGATGCAGGAGATCGCCGCCGCTATCCAGGAGGGGGCGCAGGCCTACCTCCAGAAGCAGTATACCGCCATCGCGATCGTGGGTGTGGTCATCCTCATCGCCGGCTTCTTCCTCCTGGGCGCGCTGCCGGCCGTGGGCTTCGCCATCGGCGCGGTGCTGTCGGGCCTGGCGGGCTTCGCCGGCATGCTGATCTCGGTCCGCGCCAACGTCCGCACGGCGCAGGCCGCGTCGGAAGGCTTGGCCAAAGGCCTGTCGCTGGCGTTCCGCTCGGGCGCCATCACCGGCATGCTGGTGGCGGGCTTCGCCCTGCTGGGCGTCGCCGGCTACTACTACGTGCTGACCGGCGTGCTCGGCCTGGAGAACACCAGCCGCGAGGTCGTCGACAGCCTTGTGGCCCTGGGCTTCGGCGCCTCGCTGATCTCCATCTTCGCGCGTCTCGGCGGCGGCATCTTCACCAAGGGCGCCGACGTGGGCGGCGACATGGTGGGCAAGGTGGAAGCCGGCATCCCGGAAGATGACCCGCGCAATGCGGCCACCATCGCCGACAACGTGGGCGACAACGTCGGCGACTGCGCCGGCATGGCCGCCGACCTGTTCGAGACCTACGCGGTGACCACGGTCGCCACGATGGTCCTGGCGGCGATCTTCTTCCGCGGTTCGCCCGATACGGTGTCGGCCATGATGCTGCTGCCGCTCGGCATCTGCGGCGTCTGCATCTTCACCTCGATCCTCGGCACCTTCGGCGTCCGCCTGGGCAAGTCCAACAACATCATGGGCGCGCTCTACCAGGGCCTGATCGTCACCGGCGTGCTCTCGATCCCCGCCATCTGGTGGGTCGTGAACACCCTGGTCACCGCCGACGTCACCGTCGCGGCCGGCACGATCGCCGAGAAGACCTTCGGCGCGAACGAGCTGTTCTACTGCGGCCTCGTCGGCCTCGTGGTCACGGCGCTGATCGTGGTGATCACCGAGTACTACACCGGCACGGGCTTCCGGCCGGTGAAGTCGGTGGCCAAGGCCTCGGTCTCGGGCCACGGCACCAACGTGATCCAGGGCCTCGCCATGAGCCTGGAATCCACCGCGGCGCCGGCGCTGGTGATCATCGCCGGCATCATCGTCACCTACAGCCTGGCGGGCCTCTTCGGCATCGCCATCGCGGTGACCGCGATGCTCTCGCTGGCGGGCTTCATCGTCGCCCTCGACGCCTTCGGCCCGGTGACGGACAACGCCGGCGGCATCGCCGAAATGGCGGGCCTGCCCCCGGAAGTGCGCGTCACCACCGACGCGCTGGACGCCGTGGGCAACACCACCAAGGCCGTGACCAAGGGCTACGCCATCGGTTCGGCCGGCCTGGGCGCCTTGGTGCTCTTCGCCGCCTACACCGAGGACCTGAAGTTCTTCTCGGCCAACGCCGAGCCGGGCTCGTTCTTCGCGGACCTCGGCGCGGTCGCCTTCGACCTCTCCAACCCCTACGTGGTGGTCGGCCTGCTGTTCGGGGGGCTGCTGCCCTTCCTGTTCGGCGGCATGTCGATGACCGCCGTGGGCCGGGCCGCGGAATCGGTGGTGGAGGAAGTCCGCCGTCAGTTCCGTGAGAACCCCGGCATCATGACGGGCGAGGTGAAGCCGGAATACGGCAAGGCCGTCGGCATCCTGACGACGGCCGCCATCCGGGAGATGATCGTCCCGTCGCTGCTGCCGGTCGCCTCGCCGATCGTGCTGTTCTTCGTGATCAACGCCATCGCGGGCAAGGTGAACGGCTTCGCGGCCCTCGGCGCCATGCTGATGGGCGTGATCGTCACCGGCCTGTTCGTCGCCATCTCGATGACCTCGGGCGGCGGCGCGTGGGACAACGCCAAGAAGCTGATCGAAGAAGGTCACCATGGCGGCAAGGGCTCGGAGGCGCACAAGGCCGCCGTGACCGGCGACACCGTCGGCGACCCCTACAAGGACACGGCGGGCCCCGCCGTGAACCCGATGATCAAGATCACCAACATCGTGGCTCTGCTGCTGCTGGCGATCCTGGCGCACGGCGCGGTGGGCTGAGCCCCACCGCCATCGGCGGAACGAAAAGAGGCCCCGGAGAGCGATCTCCGGGGCCTTCTTCTTTCCCGCCCCTTCGGGGGAGGGAAGCTACCGTCGATCCCCTGGACGCGATCCGGGCACGCCCTCGTCGTCCTGCGGGAGCAGGCCGCCGCGGCCCACGCTGCCCAGGAGCTGCTCGAGGATCGTCATCTCGCGGCCGCGCGTCGGCGTCTCGCGGGCATTGTAGGCGATCACCTTGCCGTCCTTCAGCGTGTAGACGTTCACCGTCTCGACGAGTTCGCTGTCCTTGTTGAACGCGATGGCGGTCACGTTGCGGGCCGTGACCTTGGGCCGGCGGAAGGCCACGCGTTCCTTGATCTGGTTCACGTAGAACCAGACATTGGGATCGAACGTCGACTGCACCGACGGCGACCCCAGCTTGGCGCGCACCGTCGACTTCGTGTCCGTGCCGATCTTCACGTCCTTCGGATCGGAGTCGATCGCCTGGAAGCCCGAATAGCTGGTGATCGGCGAGCAGGCGCTCAGCCCGGCGGCCGCCAGGGTGACGGCGGCGAGGGCGGCGAGAACGGCGGGACGGGACATTCGGACTCGTTTCTGTGGCCGGTGCCGGCAAGAGGCTTTGACCTATCGCCGCCCGCCCCTTAGTTCAATGCCGCCTTTAGCCCCAGGTTCGGGGCGAAATCGAGGCCCGCGATGCTGAAGCGCCTGTTCAAGCCGAGACCCGCCGCGCAGGCGGGCCGCGCGCTCTACGCGCGCACGGTGGCGCAGGCCCGCAGTCCGGCCCTCTACGCGACGCTCGGCGCGCCGGACACGCCCGAAGGCCGGTTCGAAGTCTACAGCTTCCACGTCTACCTGGTGCTGGCGCGACTGAAGGGGGAGGGGCCGCAGGCGGCCGAGACGGCGCAGGCGCTCTTCGACACCTACGTCAGCGCGCTGGACAACTCGCTGCGCGAGATGGGCGTCGGCGATCTCTCCGTCGGCAAGCGGATGCGCAAGCTGGGCGAGGCGTTCTTCGGCCGCGTGACCTCGTTCGAGAAGGCGCTGGCGACGCTGCCCGACCGGACCGAGCTGGAGGCGTTGCTGGCGCGCACCGTCTACGCCGGCGCGGCAGACGCGCGCGTGGCGCCGCTCGCGGACTATGTGATCGCCCAGCGCGCCGTCCTCGCCGGCCAGCCGGTCGAGGGTTTCCTCGCGGGCGACATCGCGTGGGGCGCGCCTTGAGCTGGACGCGCCTGGTCAAGCTGCACGAACTGGCCCGCGGCCCCGTCCGCCTGACGCTGGCGCCCGACGACGCGGAGCGCGCGGAGCTCGCCAGGCGGCTCGGACTGCTGAGCCTGCCCAGCTTCACGGCCGAGGTGACGCTGAAGCCCTGGCTCGACGGCGTCGAGGTCACCGGCCGCTTCCGCGCCGTCGTCGAGCAGACCTGCGGAGTTTCGCTCGATCCGTTCGAGCAGCCGCTAGAAGGCGAGATCGACCTGCGCGCCGTGCCCGCCGGCAGTCCGCATGCCGTCGCGCCCGAGGCCAGCGACACCGAACTCGATCCCGATGCCCCCGACGCGCCCGACATCCTGGACGGCGACGCCATCGACGTGGCGGCCGTGGCCACGGAATACCTGGCGCTGGAGATCGACCCGTTCCCGAGGAAGCCCGGCGCGACGTTCGACTACAGGCCGCCGGAAGAGGAGACATCCCCCTTCGCGGTGCTGAAGAACCTCCGGGAACCGAAGGGTTAGTTCCCAGCCTGCCGCCGGACGGCTAAGGTCGCCCGAATCCGCGCCCGAGGGACGAAGCGCCGACTTGAACCAGCCTCTGGTGATTTCCATCGACGCCATGGGCGGCGACCACGGCCCGTCCGTGGTTGTTCCCGCGTGCGCCCAGGCGTTGCCGGGGCTGCCGGGAGACGCGCGCCTGATCCTGCACGGGGACCAAGCCGCGGTCCGCGCCGAGGCGCAGCGCGCAAAGCTGCCGCTGGATCGCGTGGAGATCCGCCACGCCGACAAGGTCATCGCGATGGACGAGAAGCCCGCCCAGGCCATGCGCCGCGGCAAGGGCTCGTCCATGTGGAACGCCGTCGAGGCGATCCGCGAAGGCCAGGCGGCCGCCGCCGTGTCGGCGGGCAACACCGGCGCTCTCATGGCGATCTCCAAGCTGATCCTGCGGATGAGCGCCGACCTCGACCGGCCGGCCCTGGTCACCTCGATTCCCCACGCCACGGGCGTCACCACCTTCCTGGACGTCGGCGCCAACGTCGACTGCGACGCCGAGCGGCTGGTCGAGTTCGCGATCATGGGCGAGGCCTATCACCGCGCGGCCCACGGGGTCGCGCGTCCGACCGTCGGCCTGCTGAACGTCGGTTCGGAGGAGATGAAGGGCCACGAGGAGGTTCGCGAGGCCAATCGCATCCTGCGCGAAGGCAAGATCGACCTCGACTACAGGGGCTTCGTCGAAGGCGACGACATCACCGGCGGCGCGGTGAACGTGGTGGTGACCGACGGCTTCACCGGCAACGTCTCGCTGAAGGCCATGGAGGGCGCGGCGCGGTTCATGTACGGCGAGCTTCGCGCCGCCCTGAGCTCAGGCGCGCTGACGACCCTGGGCGCGATGCTGGCGCGCCCGTCGCTGCTCAGGTTCCGCGAGAAGATGAGCCCGCCGCCGGCCGCCCCGCTGCTCGGGCTGAACGGCCTCGTGCTCAAGTGCCACGGCGGCGCCGACGTCCGCGACTTCGCCAAGGCCATCCGCGCGGCGGCCGATGTCGCGCAAAGCGGGTTTGCCTCGGAGATCGAACGGAATATGAGGCGGCTTCCCGCTGCGCTCGCCGACGCGGGTCCCGCAGCCGCGGACGGAGCCGCCTGAATTGCCCCCCAAGTCTCCTGGTGTCCTGCGTAGCGTGGTGACGGGGGTCGGCGGATTCCTGCCCGACCGCATTGTCACGAACGACGAGCTGTCCAGGATCGTCGACACGTCCGACGAGTGGATCCGCGAGCGCACCGGCATCCGCCAGCGCCGCCAGGCCGCCGACGACACGCCGGTGTCCGACCTCGCCGTGGAGGCCGCCCGCCGCGCCCTGGCCGCCGCCGGTCGCACGCCGCAGGACGTGGACCTGATCGTCGTGGCCACGACGACGCCCGACCTGACCTTCCCCGCCACCGCCACCATCGTGCAGCGCAAGCTGGGATGCCCGGTCGGGATCGCGTTCGACGTCCAGGCGGTCTGTTCGGGATTCGTCTATGCGCTGTCGGTCGCCGACGGCTTCGTGGCGCGCGACCGCAGCAAGTGCGCGCTCGTCATCGGCGCCGAGACCATGACGCGGCTGATGGATTGGACCGACCGCGGGACCTGCGTTCTGTTCGGCGACGGGGCCGGCGCGGTCGTGCTCGAGCCGGGCGAAGGCGAGGGGACCACGGCCGACCGCGGCCTGCTGGGCTTTGCGCTCCGCGCCGACGGGACCAAGCAGGAGTTGCTCTACGTCGACGGCGGCGTCTCGACCAACCGCCAGACCGGTTACCTGCGCATGCAGGGCAACCAGGTGTTCCGCCACGCCGTAGTGAACATCTCCGAGGCGGTGACCGCCGCAGCCGCCGACGCCGGGGTCGCCGTGCCCGAGGTCGACTGGTTCATCCCGCACCAGGCCAACCAGCGCATCCTGGAAGGCGTGGCCCGCCGGCTGGGCATCGACGAGAACAAGGTGATCTCCACGGTCGCCGAACACGCGAACACCTCGGCGGCGTCGATTCCCCTTGCGCTGGACGAGGGCGTGAAGGACGGTCGCATCCGGCCCGGGCAATTGCTGCTGCTCGAGGCGATGGGTGGTGGCTTGACCTGGGGCGCCTGCGTTCTGCGCCTTTAGGGCGGCTTCTTGCGTCCAAGCTGGAAAGCGTGACTTGAAGTCGTTGTGGCGATAGGACAATCAAGACACATGAACGACGTGGCGGTGGGGACACAGGCGATCATGAAGGGGGCGACAGTGACACGGGCCGACCTCTGCGAGGCGGTCCACGAACAGGTCGGCCTCACGCGCCAGGATTGCTCCGAACTGGTCGAGCGGGTGCTCGAGCTGATGTGCCAGGCCCTGGAGCGCGGCGAACAGGTCAAGCTGAGCGGCTTCGGCGTCTTCCAGGTGCGCGCCAAGCGCGCCCGGATGGGGCGCAACCCGAAGACCGGCGAGCCCGCCGCCATCGATCCGCGTCGCGTGATCGGTTTCCGCGCCAGCCAGGTGATGAAGGCCCGCGTCGACCGGGCCCTGTCGCGGTGAGGACCGCGTAACCGCAGTGGCCAAGGGGCCCGACGCCTTCAGGACGATTTCCGAAGCGGCGGACGAACTCGACGTGCCCCAGCACGTGCTCCGGTTCTGGGAGACCAGGTTCAGCTTCATCAAGCCCATGAAGCGGGCCGGCGGGCGGCGGTTCTATCGGCCCTCCGACATCGCGGTGCTGCGCGGCGTGCGCCGCCTGCTGCACGACGAGGGCTACACCATCAAGGGCGTCCAGAAACTCCAGCGCGAGCAGGGCCTGAAGCGCCTGGTCGCGGCGGGCGAAGGCGTGGCGGTGGGCGCACCCGTCGAGAAGCCCATGGCGGCCGCAAAGCCGGTCGGCGACCGGGGCGGTCTGCTCGAGGCGCTCCACGACCTGGAGACCATCAAGGCCCGCCTCGACGGCCTGCTGAAGAAGTAGCGCCGCCCTACGACTTTGGTCCTAGGACTTCCGTCCGATACCCGCGTCGGTTGCCGCGTGGCAGCGTCTCCTGGTCAAACAGAGGGGCTCCCGTGCGAAACACCAACCTATGGACGCATTGCGCCGCGCCGTTCGCGGGTCTCGCGGCCGCCTTCACCCTCGCGTCCGCGCCGGCCCAGGCCGGGACCGTCGTGGTCGTCGACACCGGCGACCCGACCCAGGTCAACGGCGGCTACACGCTGCTGAACGCCAACGCGATCCCGGGCTTCGGCTCGCAGTCCATCGCGGCCCGGTTCGTCGTGGACCAGGAGCTTTCGATCACCAGCATCGAGGGTTGGGTGGGCCGCTTCAACGCCGGCCCCACCACCTACCACATCACGCTCTACGAGGACGGTCCCGGACCGAACCACTGGGTCCCGGGGGCCCAGCTCTACACCGTGGGACTGTCCGACGGCGGGCCGGGCAACGGCTACATCGGGACGAACGTCATCAGTTGGCGCGTCGGGCCCGGCGCCTACTGGGTCGGCTTCGAGGTGCTGCCCGAGGACACCCTGTTCGGCTTCATGCCCTACTTCGTGCCGCGGCCGTTGCAGGAGGCCATCGGCCCGCCCGGCGCCTATCATCCGGCTCCCGGCGCGCCAGGCTCCGCGTTCCGCATCTCCGGCGTCGTTCCCGAACCCGGAACCTGGGCGCTGATGATCCTCGGCTTTGGCGCGACGGGCGCAATGCTGCGCACGCGACGCCGTGCGGCGGCGCTCTGACAGGGAAGGGGAAATCTCGCCGCCGGCCGCTGGTCGGAGCGACAGGATTTGAACCTGCGACCCCTTGACCCCCAGTCAAGTGCGCTACCAAGCTGCGCCACGCTCCGAAGGGCCAGGCGGCGAGGGGCGTCTTCTAGCGGAAGCGGCAGCTAGGGCAAGGCCCAATCACGGCTCCCGGTTCATCCACCGGATCAGCGGGAACAGCGGGACGCCCCAGACTGTGCCCGCGACACCGTAGTACGCGAGGCGGGCGGCCCAGTGGTCGGGGATGTGGTCGCCGACGCTCACGACCACGACGACATAGAGGCCGCAGAACGCGAGGATCGCGATCATGCCGATGAACTTGCGCAGGCGCGGTGACATGGCTGCGTCATAGAGCGCTCGCCGCGGACGCGTAAGCCCGCTAAAGGGTCCGGCCCAAGCGCAATCGAGAAAAGTCCGCGTCCCCCCAAACGCCATGATCTCGTTCCTGAGTTCCGACCGCTCCAAGCCCGTGGCCATCTGGCTCTTCGTCGTGGCCGCCCTGGTGATGGGCATGATCGTCCTGGGCGGCGCGACGCGGCTGACCGACTCCGGCCTGTCCATCACCCAGTGGAAGCCGGTGACGGGTGCGATCCCGCCGCTCAGCGTCGCCGACTGGCAGGCCGAGTTCGCCCGCTACAGGCAGATTCCGCAGTACGCCCAACTGAACGCCGGCATGAGCCTCGCCGACTTCAAGACCATCTACTGGTGGGAGTGGTCCCACCGCTTCCTGGGACGGATCATCGCCGTGGTGTTCTTCGCGCCGTTCGTCGTCTTCGCGATCCGCCGGGAGTTGCCGCGGCGGCTGTTCCTGCGCCTCGGCGTGATCTTCGCCCTCGGCGCGGCGCAGGGGGCCGTGGGCTGGTGGATGGTGGCGAGCGGACTGTCGCAGCGGGTCTCGGTCGCGCCCGAGCGGCTGATGGTCCATCTGGGGCTGGCGTTCGCGCTGCTGGGCGCGCTGTTCTGGACGGCCTTCGACTGCTGGGCGGGCGCGGCGCGCCAGACGCTGCCCAGCCCGTGGGGCCGCCGCGCGCTCTGGCTGCTCGGCCTCGTCTATCTGCAGATCCTGCTGGGCGCCCTGGTCGCCGGCAACGACGCCGGGCTGGTCTACAACGACTGGCCGCTCATGAACGGCCGGCTGCTGCCCGACGACTATGCGGGCGCGGGCCTCTGGGCGACCCTGGCGCACAGCCAGGGCGCGGTGCAACTGCATCACCGGCTGGTGGCCTACCTGCTCACCGCCGCCGCGGTTGCGCTCGGCGTCGCGGCGTGGCGCTCGACGTACCTGGCGCGCACCTCGAAGCTGCTGGCCGTGGGCGTAGCCGGCGCGGTCGTGACCCAGGCGCTGCTGGGCATCGCGACCCTGATGGCCCGGGCGCCGCTGGGCCTGTCCATCGCCCACCAGTTGGTCGCGGCGGCGGTCCTGACCCTGGCCGTCGCCTTCGCCTGGCGGGTGCGCCGCATCTGACGAAGTGGGCCGCGGGGCGGCGTCCGCCCTGGAGAAAGTCGAGGTAAAATAATACCTCATTCAAAATCTATAATGAATTCCGATCACTAGACATTTCGAAGCGGCATTGCCGCGGTTGACTTCGCGGCGTCCATTCGGCATATGCCGGCCCTCACGTCGGGGGCGCGTCCAGCGAACCCGCTAGGTTCTATTGGATCGTCCCTCATGCTGAAGAGCACCACGGCTTCGCTGAAGCCCGCCGAGGTCGAGAAGAAGTGGATCGTTGTCGATGCCGAGAACGCCGTGGTCGGCCGCCTCGCCTCGTTCATCGCCATGCGTCTTCGCGGCAAGCATCGCGCTGACTATACCCCCCACGTGGATTGCGGCGACTTCGTCGTCGTCGTGAACGCCGACAAGGTGAAGTTCACGGGCAAGAAGGCCACCGACGAGGTCTACTACTGGCACACCGGCCACCCGGGCGGCGTGAAGCAGCGGACCCCGGCGCAGATCCTGGGCGGCAAGTACCCCGAGCGCGTCCTGCAGAAGGCCGTCGAGCGGATGCTGCCCAAGGAAAGCCCGCTGGCCCGCAAGCAGATGACGCACCTGCGCATCTACAACTCCGGTGAGCATCCGCACGCCGCGCAGAACCCCGAGACCATCGCGTTCGCCGACCTGAACGCCAAGAACGTGCGGAGCGCGTAATGAGCGAAGCCACCACCACCGAAGCGACCGGCTTCGACGCCCTCAAGGGCATGGGCACGCAAGCGGAAGAGACCGTCGTCCGCGAGCCGAAGCGTGACGCGCAGGGCCGCAGCTACGCGACCGGCAAGCGCAAGAACGCCGTCGCCCGCGTCTGGATCAAGCCCGGCAAGGGCAAGATCACGATCAACGGCCGCGACCAGGAGGTCTACCTGGCCCGCCCGGTGCTGCGCATGATGATCGCCCAGCCGCTGGAGGTCGCCGGCCGGCTCGGCGAGTTCGACGTCGACGTCACGGTCGAAGGCTCCGGCCTTTCCGGCCAGGCCGGCGCGATCCGCCACGGCATCGCCAAGGCGCTGACCTACTACGAGCCGGGCCTGCGCCCGGTCCTGAAGCCGCACGGCTTCCTCACCCGCGACCCGCGCGTCGTGGAGCGGAAGAAGTACGGCAAGGCCAAGGCCCGACGCAGCTTCCAGTTCTCGAAGCGCTGACCCGCGCGCGAGCACTCGCGTTTGGAAGGGGCGCTTCGGGCAACCGAGGCGCCCCTTCTCATTTCGGCGACCCGTTCAGGGATTCGATCATGGCCCACACGATCTTCATCGACGGCGAAGCCGGGACCACCGGCCTGCAGATCCGCGACCGCCTGGCCGGCCGCAGCGACATCGAGCTGCTCTCCATCGATCCGGCGCGCCGCAAGGACGCCGACGCCCGCGCCGAGCTGCTGAACGCCGCCGAGGCCGTGGTCCTCTGCCTTCCCGACGACGCTTCGCGCGAGGCCGTCTCGCTGATCTCGTCCAACGCGGTGAAGGTGGTGGACGCCTCGACCGCCTACCGCACCGCGCCCGGCTGGACCTACGGCTTCCCGGAAATGTCCAGGGGCCAGCGCGATGCGGTGCGGACCGCGACGCGGGTCTCGAACCCGGGCTGCTATCCGACCGGCTTCATCGGGCTGGTGAGGCCGCTGGTGGCGGCGGGCCTGATCCCGGCCGACTTCCCGGTGACCGTGAACGCCATTTCCGGCTACTCCGGCGGGGGCAAGGGCCTGATCGCCGAGTTCGAGGCGCAGCCCGCTCCCGAGGGGACGGACGACGCCTTCCGCGCCTACGGCTACACCCTGGCGCACAAGCACCTGCCCGAGATGCAGATCCATGCCGGCCTCGCGCACCCGCCGGTCTTTGCGCCGTCGGTCGGCCGCTATGCCCAGGGCATGCTGGTCGAGGTTCCGCTGCAACTGTGGGCGCTGCCCGGCCAGCCCGCGCCAGCCGACCTGCACGTGGCCCTGGAGGCCGCCTATGCGGGCGAGACCTTCGTCGAGGTGGCGGGCGGCGCCGAATGCGCCGAACTCCAGAAGGCGCGCGCCGGGGCGGCCAGCTACGTGGCCGCCCTCGACCCGCAGTCGCTGAACGGCACGAACAGGATGCGCCTCTTCGTCTTCGGCTCGGCCGACCGCAGGCAGGCGCGGCTGGTGGCGCTGCTGGACAACCTGGGCAAGGGCGCGTCCGGCGCGGCGGTGCAGAGCCTGAACCTGATGCTGGGCCTGCCCGAGGACGCCGGCCTGTGATCCTGCGGCCGGCGACGCCCGACGACGCGCCGGCCATGTCGCGGATCCTCTGGGACTGCGTCGAGATCTCGCTGCCGTTCCTGCCGCAGCTCCATACCCGCGACGAGCACGTCGCGTGGTTCCGTGGGAGCCTGATGCCCGAGCACCAGGTCTGGGTGGCCGAGGTCGACGGCGAGGTCGCAGGCTACATCGGCTGGCGCGACGGCTGGATCCGGCACCTCTTCGTCCATCCGGATGCGCAGGGGCGGGGAATCGGCCCGGCGCTTCTGGCCAGGGCCCTCGAGGCGCGGCGGCCGATGCAGCTCTGGACCTTCCAGCAGAACGCCCGCGCCCGCCGCTTCTACGAAGCCCGCGGATTCCGGCCCGTCGAGTTCACCGAGGGCGAGGGCAACGAGGAGAAGGCCCCCGATGTCCGCTACCTGTGGGAGCCGTGATGCGGCAGAGGCTTGCATCCGAGGCCCTGGAGGTCGCGTAATCGCGGTCATGTCCAAGTCCCTCGATCGCCGCGGCTTCCTCGCGGCCGCCTCCGCCCTGGCCTTCGCCGCGCCGGTTTCCAGCCTTGCCGCCGCGAAGGACGCCTACGCCAACTCGCCATTCCGAAAGGTGAGCGACGCCGAGTGGCGCCAGAGGCTGCCGGCGGCCAGCTACCTCGTCCTGCGGCACGAGGACACCGAGCGCCCCGGCACCAGCCCGCTGCTCAAGGAACATCGCAAGGGCCGCTTCGTCTGCCTGGGCTGCGACCTGCCCCTGTTCACGAGCGACACCAAGTTCGAGAGCGGCACCGGCTGGCCCAGCTTCTTCCGGGCGATCGCGGGCGCCGTCGCCACGAAGACCGACTACAAGATCGGCGTCGCGCGGACCGAGTATCACTGCGCCCAGTGCCTGGGTCACCAGGGCCACATCTTCGAGGACGGACCGCGCCCGACCGGCCTGCGCTACTGCAACAACGGCGTGGCGCTGAAGTTCGTCCCGGCCTGACGCCGGAAAAAAGCGGCCCGGGGCGACGACGCGCACCCGGGCCAGGAGGGTCCGTCGGCCGTTCAGGTCGTTGCCTTGCCGGCAGCGGGCCTGGGGGAGGGCGACGGCGATGCGGACGGCGAGGGCGAAGGGCTCGGCGACGGTGTCGGATCGACCTGCCGCACCCGGCCGGCGCCCGAGATGTCGGTCTCGAGGGTCTTGGGCTGGGTGACCAGCCGCACGTCGCCGGCTCCCGAGATCTCCAGGCGGGCCTCGTCGATCGGCGCCAGCGTCGCGTCGGCGGCGCCGGAAACGTCGACGTTGGCGCGGCGCGCCTTCAGCGCCCCGAGTTCGAGCTCGCCCGAGCCCGACAGGTCGACGCTGAGCTCGTCGGTCTCGCCGCGCCCCGAGACTTCGGCCTCGCCCGAGACGTCCAGGCTGAGCCGCGGCTGGCGGTAGCCCTCGATCGTCAGCGTGTTGCGGCCCGACACGTCGAAGGCCGAGACGTTCGGCGCCGTCAGCACGATCGAGACGCGCGGATAGTGGCGGTAGCGACGGCTCGAATAGCGGATGGAGTCGCCGCGGATGACGATGTGGTCGAGGGCGCCCTGCGGACCGGTCACCACCACGCTCGACGGGCCGCTCGACTGGACGTAGCGGACGTCGGCCGGGAGATCGATGTCCAGCTTGTCGGCGCCGCTCCAGGCCAGGGTGCGCGTGGCCTCCGGGCCAGGCGCGCCGGGCCAGTCGCTGTCGCCGCGGCGGATGTGCCGCGCGTCGCCATTCCAGTCCCAGTCCCAGCGGTCGCCCCAGTGGCCCGAGGCGATGTTCCAGCTTCCGCGGGCGATGGCGTCCGGACCGCCGATGGCGACGGCCGCGGACAGGCTGGCCACCGAGAGCACGAAGCCGGCGACGGTGATCATCACGAGGACGCGGATCATACGGGCCTCCTGCCTTCCTTAGGGTTCGAGAGCCGGCTTCAGCAGCCGGTAGTGGAGACGCCCGTACCAGACGAGCGCGTTCATCAGGCCGATCGAGACGATCGTCAGCAGCGCGCCGCCCGAAGCGGAGCCCGCCATCACGCCGAGGCCGGCCAGCAGGGCGGTGACCGGGCCACCCGGCGGGTCCATGAACGGCCCGGCGGCGAAGACGAAGGCGCCGGCGAAGAAGCAGACGATGACCGCCACGGCGATCCCGATGATCGCGCCGGCGATGCCCATGAGGATGGGCAGCAGGATCAGGATGTCGATGGCGCCCAGCCCCAGCACCGCGAACACCGCCGCGGCGGCCGAGGACGGGCTGCGCTCGTCGCGCCAGCGGTTGAGCGTGCTTTCGGCGCGGACCTCGCGGGCCAGCCGGTCGGGATCGCCCAGCGCGGCGGCCACTTCGGCCTCGGTGCGTCCGGCGGCCTCGCCGTCGGTGAAGTGCGCCTCGTAGTCGGCGACGATGTCGGCGATGGCTTGCGGGGGCAGGCCGCGCAGGCCTTCCCGAAGCCGCGCCATGAATGCCTGGCGTGTCACTTGGCCCCTCCAAGGATGGTTTCGACGGCGCCGGAGAACGACCTCCAGGCGGCGGACTGGCTCTCGAAGCTCTTCTTCCCGGCTTCGCTCAGCCTGTAGTACTTGCGCGGCGGGCCGGCGGGGCTCTCGACGAGGTAGGTCTCGACGAGGCCGTCCGACTGCAGCCGGCGCATCAGCGGATAGATCGTGCCTTCGCCCATGCCGATGGCGTCGGCGAGGCGGCTGGCGATCTCGTAGGCGTAGCTGTCGTGCTGATGAAGCAGGGCCAGAACGCAGAGTTCGAGCGCCCCCTTCTTCAACTGGATCTCGATGGCGTCCGGCACGTCCGCGCCTCCTTGCTGACCACTGAGGTACGGCAAGGTAGCGTGCGACGCAAGGTAGCTTGCATTAAACCTTAGTAAGGTGGTGCAAGGTAGCGGGCGCACGCGGCGCAGCCGCAAGGGAACGAACCGCGGAATACGCGGAGGCACGCGGAAGGCCGCCCGCGCGGCGGTGAGGCCGGGGACGAACGCCTGTCTTCGTTCCTTCCGCGTCATTCCGCGTCGTCCGCGGTTCGATCGGGCGGCGCTTCGCGCCGGGCGCGCCTCAACTGGTGTCGTCGTCGCATTCCCAGGCCGGGACGTGCATCGGCGGGGCCAGGCGGCCGTCGAAGGGGTCGGGTTCGGCCGGCGGCGCGGCGGGCGGTGCGGGCTCGGGCCGGGGCTCGGGGACGGCCCGCGGGGGGCCGAACCTGGTGCGGACGAGGGCCATCACCGCTTCGACGCGGGCCTCGGGGGACAGGCCGGCGGCAGCGGCGTCCTTCCGCACGCACTCGACCAGTTCGCCGAGTTCGGGATCGATCTCGTCGGCCTCGACGGGGTCGTACTCCAGGCAGACCCGCGCGTAGACCGCATCCTCCATATCGAGCTGTTCGGTCAGATCGGGGTTCGGGTCGTCATGGCCGGGGTGGGGCGCGCGGCGAGGCTCCGCGGCCTCCTCGCGCAACAGCCTCGCCCGGGGTGGTGAGCGTGGTGCGCACCGAGCGCGTCAGCCGCGTCTGCGAGCGGACGTAGTCGTTCAGGGTGCCGGGATCGGTGGTCTCCAGCGCCTGCGCATTCACGTGCTGCAGCAACGCCAGGTCGACCCGCAGCACCAGGCCGAAGACCGCTTCGATGTCGCCGATGTCGGGCAGGGCCTCGGACATGGGCCGCAGTGGAACACGCCGGTGCGTCAGAAGCGGACGCAGGTGGGGAGGCCTATGACTATCAGGCGATCCTCGAAACGCCCGCCATAGGCCCTCAGCCGACGATGGCTAGGTTCCCGGCTCAGGGAGCGGGGCGCCGGGTCGCCAAGCTGCAACCAGCGCGTTGGCTGCCGTCAGCTGAGCGGCGGTTAGCTGGGCCGCGATCTTGTCTCTGAGGGGAGCTGCACGATTGTTCCCGGCGTTTGTCGCCAGCGACGTCATGACAAAGGCAATCGAATAGTCTTGGCGGACACCACGGCCAGTAAGGTAGGCCTGCCCCAGGTTCAGAAGGCCGCTTGGATGGCCTTGGGTTGCAGCCGCATGAAACCAAGATGCTGCCTTCGCATCATCCGGAGGCACACCACGCCCAACAATGTACAGAATGCCCAGATCGCTCTGCGCCGGCGCGAAGCCCTGTGCCGCGGACTTTTGATACCAGTCGAAGGCCTGAGCGTCGTCCTTTTGGACTTCGTTTCCGAAGGCGTACATCTGAGCAAGCGCATACTGGGCGGGAGCCGAGCCCTGATCAGCGGCCTTTCTGTACCAGAATAGCGCCCGTCCCTCGTCTTTCGGTGTGCCCCAACCACTATGATATAGGATAGCGAGATTGTTCTGGGCGGAGCTGTCTCCGAGCGTTGCAGCCTTCAGAAACAGATCAAACGCTACTTTATAGTCTTGAGGCACTCCACGCCCTGCCAGATACATCGTGCCTAGATTGCTTACGCCCGCCAGATCGCCCAGTTCGGCAGCCTTGCGGAACCAATCTGCGGCCTGACTGTCGTCATGCGGCACACCGGCGCCGTGTTCGTAAAGCAGCGCCAGGCCGTTGTACGAGGCGGCCTCATGCTTCGCAGCGCCGGCTTGAAACTCCCTCAAAGCGGTTCGAAAATCCCCGCGCTTGTAAGCGATCATACCGTTCGCGGCGTCGGCCCAGACGGGTGACGCGTACATCAGGTTCAGCAAAATCAGCCATCGCCAAGCCCACCGGGGCCTGAGTTTGCCCAGCCGGAGAAGCCTATCGCGATGATCGTCGTGGTGCGCGGCGCCGAGCATATCGAACGATAGTTGCCACATCCGAGCCCAAAAACCACAGGTCAACAGCGGCAGAGTTCGTGACCGTTAGCTTCGGGGACACGATACCTATCCCCGGAACCCCGTGGGCAGCCGGTCGGGGAATATTACTCCTGTCCCCATATTTACCCATATCTACCACGCCTCGACTTCGCGTGGTGCCAGACGCGGTTCCGGCTGCTGCCGAAGCCCAAGGCGCAGGCGAAGACGCAGCGGGTGTCGGCGCCGAAGGAGACCGAGACGGTTCGGTGAGGGTTGGCACTCAACACCGCTCATCCCCGCGCATGCGGGGACCCAGACTTCTCTTCGTTGCGAGATCCGGAGGCGGAGCTGTCGGGGCTGCTCGCGCTGTGAAGCAAGCCTGGGTCCCCGCATGCGCGGGGATGAGCGGGGGTTTGAACGTGCCGTGCGGGTACTAGGCCCCAGCCTCAGTCCTGGCTGACGCCGCCGCAGCCCATGTCGCCCTCTTCGCAGTCGAGTTCGGCCTGGAGGGTGCGGGTGCGGTCGTCGGTGACACCTTCCAGGCAGAGCGACACCGCGGCCGGGTGGAACGAGCCGCCGCGGGAGCCGGCGCGGGCCTCGCAGTCGAGGTCGCGGAAGGCGATCCAGGCGCGCTGGGCCGCCCGGAGGCGCGCCTTGCCGTCCGGCGAGGCGGCGGCGGCGAGCTTGCGGTAGGCGGCGTTGAGTTCGCGGTCGGCGATGGCGTAGCGCGCCGCGGCCTGCCGGTTCATGTCCGGCTGGCTGGGACCGTCGAACTCGGGCCGCTTTTCGGCGGACTCGGCGGCGCCGGCGACCAGCACGAGCGCGAGGGCGCCCGTCGCGAGCGTGCGCCGCCCCGCCGCGCCCTCAGCTCTTGACCAGCACGTACTCGCCCGGGGCGTCGCCGAGGGGCTTCAGGGGGCCCTTGGCGGGGTCGCGGGCGGGGATGAGCTTGCCGGAGCGGGCCTGGAGCCATTGCGCCCAGTGGGGCCACCACGACCCGGGGTGCTCGACCGCGCCGGCCTGCCACTCCTCGAGCGAGGCGGGGAGGGCGCCGTTGGTCCAGTGCTGGTACTTCTTCGCGACCGGGGCGTTGATGACGCCGGCGATGTGGCCGCTGCCGGCCATGGTGAAGGTGGTGGGCCCGCCGAACAGCCTGGCGCCCTTGTAGACGCTGCGGGCCGGGGCGATGTGGTCCTCCTTCGAGGACTGGACGTAGATCGGGACCTTCACCTTGGAGAGGTCGATCTGCACGCCGTCCAGCGTGAGCTCGCCCCTGGCCATGGCGTTCTCGCCGTAGAAGCGGCGCAGGTAGAAGGTGTGCAGCGTCTTCGGCATCCGCGTCTGGTCGGAGTTCCAGAACAGCAGGTCGAACGGCCGCGGCTCCTTGCCCATCAGGTAGTTGTTCACGAAGAACGACCAGATCAGGTCGTTGCCGCGAAGGGCGTTGAAGGTGTCGGCCATGGTCTGGCCCGAGAGGACGCCGCCGCCCTCGTCCATCTTGGCTTCGAGGTCCTTCAGCCAGTCCTCGTTGGTGAAGAGGAGCAGGTCGCCGGCCTCGGAGAAATCCTGCTGCGCGGCGAAGAAGGTGGCCGAGCCGATGGAGGTGTCGCCCTTGGCCGCCATGTGGGCCAGGGTGGCCGAGAGCAGGGTGCCGCCGATGCAGTAGCCGACGGTGTTCACGCGATCGACGCCGGTCTGCTCGAGCGTCGCGGCGACGCCCTCGTAGATGCCCTGGCGCATGTAGTCTTCGAACGTCTTGGTCGCGAGCGTGGCGTCCGGGTTCACCCAGGAGGCCACCAGGACGGTGATCCCCTGCGAGGCCAGCCACCGGATCAGCGAGTTCTCCGGCCGCAGGTCCATGATGTAGAACTTGTTGATCCACGGCGGGAAGATCAGCAGCGGGATCTCGTAGACCTGCTCGGTCGACGGCGAGAACTGCAGGAGTTCGATGATCTCGTTGCGGAAGACGACCTTGCCCGGGGCCGTGGCGACGTTCTCGCCGATCTTGAACATGTCGTAGTCGGTCTGGGCGATCGAGAGCTGGCCGCCGCCGCGCTGGAGGTCGGCCTGGAAGTTCTCCATCCCCTTGACCAGGCTGGCGCCGCCGGTGGCCATCACCTCGCGCAGCGCCGTCGGGTTCGAGGCCAGGAAGTTGGACGGCGAGAAGGCGTCGGTGAGCATCTTCATGAAGAACTCGACCCGGCGCTTCTCCAGCGGGTCGACGCCGTCGACCTCGGCCACCATGTCGTTCAGGAAGTTGGCGGTGAGCAGGTACGACTGCTTGATGGCGTCGAAGACCGGGTTCTCGCTCCAGTCGGGGTCGGTGAACCGCTTGTCGCCCTTGGCGGGCGAGACGACGGGGTCGGGGGTTTCGCCGCCGGCGCGGCGGGCGGTGGCCTGCCACAGGTCGAGGTAGCGGGCGAAGAGGTCGCCCTGCGCGCGCATGATGCGGTCGGGCTGTGCGGCGAGGCGGCCCATCACCTGCGTCAGCGCAGGGGCCACGTGGAACGGGTCGGGCGAAAGCGCCGCCGGGCGGTCGGCCTGGCGCAACGCCATCTCGGCGATGGCGCCCTGGGCGGCGAGCGCGGCCCGGGCCAGGTTCATGGAGAGCTGCTCGACCTGCGCGCGCTGGTCGGCGGTGAAGCCGGCGGCCTCGAAGCCGGACGCCCGCGGGCCGGGGGCGGATGCGGTGGCGGCGCCCGGGGCGGCCTCGGCGCGCGCCTCGGTCGCCTGCGCGAACGTCTTCGCCTCGGCGGCGGCGGCCTTCGCCGCCTTCTTCCCGGCCTTCCTGGAGCCGGCCTTCTTCGACTTCGCCTTCGGCGGGGCCGAGGTCTCCTCGCTCATCGGGTCGTCCCTTCGCAATGGCGCACTCTGAACAGGCGCGCTCTTTCGCCTTCCACGATCATCGCATATGACCTTGGCGCAAATGAATGCGTTGCGCCCGCTTTTTCGGACCACCCCCAGGGTATGGGCCCTGGCCCTGACGGCCGGAGCAGGCCTCGCGCTGGGCGGCTGCATCGGCAATCCGTTCGTGGACGCCAAGGTCGATCCCAGCTCGCCGATCGCGCCGGACGTCGCCCGGGTGACGCGCCAGGACGGCAAGTTCCCGACCTTCGCCTCGATCCCGAAGAAGCCGACCGACCTTCGCCCCGTCGTCCAGTACGGCCAGAGCGCGCGGCAGGTGCTGGCCGCCGGCACGGCGCTGGTCGCGGCGACCGAGCCGTCGACCTGGACGTTGCAGGGCACCGACGCGTTCGCCGAGAAGAGCCGCCGCGACGCCGGCCCGCAGCTCGAGCCGCCGAAGCCGGGCGACGCCGAGGCGTTCGCCCGGGAACTGCGCGAACGAGCTACCCCGCCTCCGCCGCGTTGACACGCCGCGCGAGGCATAAATTTCCCCGAACCCGCTTGGAAGACTCCCGCCCGGAGTCTATCGAAGCCCTGCCTTCAGCTCGCAATCGGCCGCCCGGGCGTCTGGCGGCGCAAGAGCTTGGAACATGACACCCGAATTCCACCGTATCCGCCGCCTCCCGCCCTACGTCTTCGAGGAGGTGAACCGCATCAAGGCCCGCCTGCGCGCGCAGGGGACCGACATCATCGACTTCGGCATGGGCAATCCCGACATGCCGACGCCGAAGCACATCGTCGACAAGCTGATCGAGACGGCGCGCGACCCGAAGGCCGGCCGCTACTCGGCCTCGAAGGGCATCGCCGGCCTGCGCAAGGCGATGGCGGGCTACTATGGCCGCCGCTTCGGCGTGAAGCTCGATCCCGACCGCGAGGTGATCTCGACGCTGGGCTCGAAGGAAGGCTTCGCCAACCTCGCCCAGGCGCTGACGGCGCCCGGCGACGTCATCATCTGCCCCAACCCGGCGTACCCGATCCACGCCTACGGCTTCATCATGGCGGGCGGCGTGATCCGCCACGTGCCGGCCGAGAGCCCGGAGGCGTACCTGTCGGGAATCAGCCGGGCGGTGAAGCACTCGGCGCCGCCGCCGAGCGTGCTGATCGTCAGCTATCCCTCGAACCCGACGGCCCAGTGGGTGGATCTCGACTTCTACAAGGAGGTCGTGGCGCTGGCCCGCAAGCACGAGATGCTCGTGCTCTCCGACATCGCCTATTCCGAGATCTACTTCGACGACAACCCGCCGCCGTCGCTCCTGCAGGTCGAAGGCGCCAAGGACATCGCGGTCGAGGTCAACTCGCTCTCCAAGACCTTCGCCATGGCCGGATGGCGCGTCGGCATGGTGGTGGGCAACGAGCGCATGTGCGCGGCGCTGGCGCGGGTGAAGAGCTATCTCGACTACGGCGCCTTCACGCCCATCCAGGTCGCCGCGGCGGCCGCGCTGAACGGGCCCACCGACTGCATCGACGAGATCCGCGCCACCTACAAGTCGCGCCGCGACACGCTCGTGGAGTCGATGAAGCGCGCCGGCTGGGACATTCCCGCGCCGCCCGCCTCGATGTTCGCCTGGGCGAAGCTGCCGCCCCAGTTCGAGGAGGCGGGTTCGATGCTCTTCTCGAAGCTGCTGATCGAGGAAGCCGGCGTGGCCGTGGCCCCCGGCATCGCGTTCGGCGAGTACGGGGAGGGCTACGTCCGCATCGGCCTCGTCGAGAACGAGCACCGGATCCGGCAGGCGGCGCGCAACGTGAAGAAGTTCCTGGCCAACTCGGACGAGATCCTGGGACGGGCGCACAACGCCCTGGCCGCACAGTAGTGGACGACATGGACCGAAAACCCTGGAGGATCGGCGTCGCGGGCCTCGGCACCGTCGGCGCCGGCCTGCTGAACTTCCTGTCCGACAACCCCGCGTTCGCGCCGGCGGGCGGACTGGCCCGCGTCAGCGGCGTCTCGGCGCGGTCGCGCTCGCGGCCGCGGCCGGTCGACATCTCGAACCTGCCCTGGTTCGACGATCCGGTCGCGCTGGCTCAGTCCGACGAGACCGACCTCTTCGTCGAGCTGATCGGCGGCTCGGACGGCCCGGCGAAGGCGGCGGTCGAAGCGGCGCTGAAGGCCCGCAAGCCCGTCGTCACCGCCAACAAGGCGCTGATCGCCGAACACGGCAAGGAACTGGCCGAACTGGCCGAGGCGATGGGCGTCCCGCTGCTGTTCGAAGCGGCGGTGATGGGCGGCGTGCCGGCGGTGAAGGTCGTGCGCGAGGCCCTGGTCGGCGACGACATCCACGCGATCGCCGGCATCCTCAACGGCACCTGCAACTACATCCTGACCGAGATGGAGACGACGGGCCGCTCGTTCGCGGACGTGCTCGCGGAGGCCCAGCGGCTGGGCTACGCCGAGGCCGACCCGACGATGGACGTCGGCGGGTTCGACGCGGCCCACAAGATCACGATCCTGGCGGCGCTCGCGTTCGGCTGCGCTCCGAACTTCGCCGCCGCGGAGATCGAGGGCATCGACCAGATCGCGCTGCTCGACATCCGGATGGCCAAGGACCTGGGCTACCGGATCAAGCTGGTGGCCTCGGCCGAGCGCTCGATCCATGGCGCCCTGGTGCGGGTGCATCCGACGCTGGCGCCGCTCGACCACCCGCTGGCGCGGGCCGGCGGGGCGCTCAACGCGCTCTTCATCGAGGGCGAGCGCACGGGCCGCATCTTCCTCCAGGGCCCCGGCGCGGGGGCCGGCCCGACCGCGGCGGCCGTCGCGGCGGATATCGCCGACGCCATCGCGGGCGCCCGGCGTCCGGTCTTCTCGGCGCCGGCCGAGACGCTCACGCCCTTCGATCCGGTCGATCCGTCCAAGATGATGGGCCGCGCCTACCTGCGCTTCCTGGTCAAGGACGAGCCCGGGGTGATCGCCGCGGTCTCCGAGACGCTCGCCGAGGCGGGCGTGTCCATCGAGAGCTTCCTGCAGAAGCCCGCCGAAGGGGCCGAGGGCGTGCCGATCGTGCTGACGACCCATGCGGTCGCGGAATCCGTGCTGGCGGCGGCGGTGAACCGTATCGCCGACCTTCCGGCGGTGCTGGATCGTCCCAGACTGTTGCGGATCGCTCGCATCTAGGATCAAAGGCGCGTCCAAAGACTCGCCCCCCAAGGAATGTGACTGAGGGTTGGAAACGACATGAGTTCTCAAGTTCTGGACCGCAACCTGATCATGGACGCGGTCCGGGTCTGTGAAGCCGCCGCGATCGCCGCCTGGCAACTGGTGGGACGCGGCGACGAGAAGGCCGCCGACCAGGCCGCCGTCGACGCCATGCGCACGGCGCTCAACGACCTCGACATCGACGGCGAGATCGTCATCGGCGAGGGCGAGCGCGACGAGGCTCCGATGCTCTACATCGGCGAGAAGGTCGGGAAGGGCAAAGGCGCGAAGATCGACATCGCGCTGGACCCGCTGGAGGGCACCACCCTGACCGCCAAGGCGATGGCCAACGCGCTGGCCGTCATGGCGTGGGCGCCGAAGGGCACGCTGCTGAACGCGCCGGACACCTACATGGACAAGATCGCCTGCGGGCCGGGCTATCCCGCCGGTGTCATCGACCTCGACAAGACCCCGGCCGAGAACGTGCAGGCGCTCGCCAGCGCCAAGGGCGTCGACGCCAGCGCGATCACCGTCTGCATCCTCGACCGGCCCCGCCACGCCGACATCATCGCCTCCGTCCGCTCGGTGGGCGCCCGCGTCCATCTGATCACCGACGGCGACGTGGCCGGTGTGATCAACACCGCCGATCCCGAGACCGGCATCGACATGTACGTCGGCTCCGGCGGAGCGCCCGAGGGGGTCCTCGCGTGCGCGGCGCTGAAGTGCGTGGGCGGCCAGTTCCAGGGCCGGCTGGTGTTCCGCAACGCCGACGAGCGCGCCCGCGCCGCGCGCGTCGGGATCACCGACCTCGACAAGAAGTACGACCTGCACGAGATGGTCCGGGCCGACGCGATCTTCGCGGCGACGGGCGTGACCAAGGGCGCCCTGCTGGACGGCGTCCGCGTTTCCGGCGGCTTCGTCCACACCCACACCCTGGTCATGAACTCGGCCTCGCACACCGTGCGCGAAGTGCGGATGAAGCGGCCGGTCTGACCTAGCTGAATTCGTTGGCGACCGCCTTCATGCGCTTCTGAGCCCGCTTGCGCGTGTAGGCCATGACCGCGCCGACCGGCAGCAGCAGGACAAGGCTGAAGATGCCGAACAACAGGAAGGCGAGCCCGACGCCGATCACCATGAGACCGAGGACAATGCCGTCGGTTCGGTTCTTCTGAAGGGCGACGAACCGCTCGGGCTCTTCCGAGCGCAGGACCTTCTTGCTGTTGTAGGCCTTCGTCCGCGTCTCGCCGGTCTGCTGGGACTTCAGCCACGGGATCAGGTCCCGGAGCAGCAGATAGAGTCCGGCCAGGAAGATGCCCCAGACGATCATTCAGATACCCCCACTCGACGCTCGTGACCTTGAGCGACTCCGTGGGGGCCGGCAAGCGGCCCTGCCACGAGGCGGGAGCTTCTGCGACCGCTTCTGACGCAGGTCTGCGTCACGCCGGCCCTGGCGACTCGTCCGGGCCGGGCCGATAGTGACTCCGGGCGAGGGAAGGAGCGGCATGGCCGACGGCGGCGGACATCTGGGTTATCTCGGCGTCACGCGCTCGCTCTCGGGACGGCTGTGGCGTCAGCGCCCGGCCGACGCCGACCTCGCGCGGCGCCACCAACTGGAGCACGGGCTGTCGGAGCCGCTGGCGCGGGCGATCGCCGCGCGCGGCGTGACGGACGGCGCGAACTTCCTCAATCCCACGCTGAAGGCGCTCTTCCCGGACCCGTCGAGCTTCGCCGACATGGACCGCGCCGCCGCGATCCTGGTCGACGCGCTGGAAGCCCGGCGCCGCGTCGTGGTGTTCGCCGACTACGACGTCGACGGCGCCTCGTCGGCGGCGCTGATCGTGCGCTGGTTCCGGGCGATGGGCCTCGAGCTCTCCATCTACGTCCCAGACCGCATGACGGAGGGCTACGGGCCGTCGCCGGCCGCATTCCGCCGGCTGAAGGACGAGGGGGCCGAACTCGTCGTCACGGTCGACTGTGGCGCGGCCGCGCACGACGCCCTGGCCTGCGCCGCGGAGATCGGCCTGCCGGTCGTCGTCATCGACCACCACCTGATGCGGCCGGGCGAGGTCGCGGGCGTCGCGGCGCTGGTGAACCCCAACCGGCCGGACTGCACGTCGGGGCAGGGGCATCTGGCGGCGGCGGGGGTGGCGTTCGTGCTGCTGGCGGCGCTCAATCGCGAGGCCCGCAAGCGCGGGCTCGGTCCCGAGCCGGACATCCGCACCTGGCTCGACCTCGCCGCCATGGGCGCCGTGTGCGACGTGACCCAGCTCGTGGGCTTCAACCGGGCGCTGACGGCGCAGGGGCTGAGGGTGATGTCCGCCTGGGCGAACCCCGGCCTGAAGGCGCTGATGGAGGTCGCCAAGGCCAGCGGACCGGCGTCGGCGTTCCACGTCGGCTTCCTGCTGGGTCCGCGGATCAACGCCGGCGGCCGGATCGGGCGTTCGGACCTCGGCGCGCGCCTGCTTTCCACCGACGACCCGGAAGAGGCGGCCGCCCTGGCCGGGGAGCTCGATGCGCTCAACGCGTCGCGCAAGCAGGTCGAGGCCGAGGTGCAGGAGGCCGCCGTCCGCCACATCGAGCGCGAATCGAACCAGGCCGACGCGCCCTGCCTCGTGGTGGCCGAGGACGGCTGGCACCCGGGCGTCATCGGCATCGTGGCCGGGCGCCTGCGCGAACGCTACCGCAAGCCCGTGGTGGTGATCGGCGTCGACCGCGCGGCCGATGTCGGCAAGGGCTCGGGCCGCTCGCAGCCGGGCGTGAACCTGGGCCGGGCCGTTCAGGCGGCCTACGAGGAAGGCCTGCTGCTCTCGGGCGGCGGCCACGCCATGGCGGCGGGGTTGTCGGTGCGGCCCGACACGATCCCCGAGCTGCGCGCCTTCCTCTGCGAACGGATGGCCGCCGAGGCCGAGGTCGCCGCCGCCGAGGATGCGCTGGAGATCGACGCCCTGGTCACGACCCGCGGCGCCGACCGGGGCCTCTGGAACGACTTCCAGCGCCTGGCCCCGTTCGGCTCCGGAAACCCCGAGCCGACGTTCGCCGTCGCCGACGCGCGGATCGAGCGGCCGATGGCCCTGCGCGGGGGCCACGTCCGGGTCACCTTGACCGATGGTTCGGGCGGCAAGCTGAAGGCGGTCGCCTGGCGCGCCGAAGACACGGAGACGGGCCGGCGACTACTTCAGGAGGGGGGCGCAGTGCATGTCGCCGGCCGGCTGAAGCCGGACGACTGGCAGGGCCGCGAGAGCGTCGAACTCGAGATCGAGGACGTCGCCGACCCCCGGGTGCGCTGAAGGCCCGTTCGCCTGGATTCGGGCGCTTGCGCCCCAAATCGAAGGCCGCTATAGACCGCGCCTCGCGCCGATGCGGTCCCTTCGTCTATCGGTTAGGACGCCAGGTTTTCAACCTGGAGAGAGGGGTTCGACTCCCCTAGGGACTGCCAGCGCGCGTTATAAATCAATGACTTATGGGCGGAAATCCGCCACTCCCCACAACCAAACCCACATAAGATTTACGCTGGCACGTTGGGCTAGTGGTGTGGCCTGCCGTGGCGAGCGGTGGCGAAA
>NZ_JAEUMO010000172.1 GCF_016793285.1 Phenylobacterium sp. | reverse complement strand
GCCTCCAGCGCGGCGTCGCCCTCCGGGAGCATCACGACCAGGCGCGCGAAGAGGTCGCCGCGCTGGCCCTTGGCGCCGGAGAGGCCCTTGCCCTTCAGGCGCAGGCGCGTGCCGGTGTTGGCGCCCTTGGGCACCGAGACGTTGACAGGCCCGTCGGGTGTCGGCGCCTCGACCTTTCCGCCCAGCACCGCGTCATAGAGCGTGATCGGCAGGTCCATGACGAGGTGGTCGTCCTCGCGCCTGAAGACCGCGTGCGGCGCGATCGAGATTTCGATGAAGGCGTCGCCGGGCCCGCTGCGGCCGGCCTGGCCCTGACCCTTGAGCCGGAGCGTCTGGCCGTCCTGCGCGCCCTTCGGGATCGTCACGTCGATCGTGCGCCCGTCCGAGAACGCGATCCGCTGCTTGCCGCCACGGATCGCGTCGACGAGGTCGATCTCCAGCCGCGCCCGCGTGTCGGCGCCGCGCTGGGAGAAGCCGCCGAACCCGCCGCCCATGCCGCCGGCCCGGCCCTGGCGGCCACCGCCGAACATCTCGCCCAGGATGTCGCCCAGGTCCGCGCCCTCGAAGGTCTCGGTCCGGAACCCGCCCTGTCGCCCCTGGCCCTGGCCGAAGCCGCCGCCGGGATGGCCGCCCCCGCCCCACGGCCCCCCGCCGCCGAAGCCGCCGCCCATGTGGGTCTCGCGTCCGTCGGCGTCGATCTCGCCGGCGTCGAACTTCTTGCGCTTCTCGGGGTCGCCCACGATGTCGAAGGCCGCGGAGACCTTCTTGAAACGCTCCTCGGCGGCCTTGTTGCCGGGATTCTGGTCGGGGTGGTTTTCCTTGGCGAGCTTGCGGAACGCCTTGCGGATCTCGTCCGCACTCGCCGTGCGGGCCACGCCCAGCTCCTGATACGGATCGCGCGCCAAGCTCGTCAGAGTCCTTCAAATACCTACGCTGATGGTGTGAGTACTAGATTGGGCGGTGGGTTCCAGCCTGCAAGGCGTGGTGTGGCAAAATAGCCACACGGCGCTCGGCCTGGAACCACACGTTCAGTCGTCGCCGCGTTCCACGACGAGGTCCCAGGCCGCGAAGTCCAGGGCGTCCTCCGGGTCCTTGAGCGCCGCTTCGCTGATGGTCTGGCCGCGCACCGAGATGCCGGCGCGGTGCGGGCTCTCCGGGTCGCCGGTGATCAGCGGGTGCCAGTCGGCCAGCTCGCGGCCCTCGTGCAGGCGGCGGTAGGCGCAGCTCTTCGGCATCCATTCCAGCGCCTCGATGTTGTGCGGCGTCAGCTTGATGCAGTCGGGCACGTACCGGTGGCGCGCGGCGTAGTCCGAGCAGCGGCAGGCGGCGGCGTCGAACAGCTTGCAGTGGACGCGGGTGGGGATGACCTCGCCGCTCTCCTCGTCCTCGAACCGCACCAGGCAGCACAGTCCGCACCCGTCGCAGAGGCTTTCCCACTCCGCGACGGTCATCTGTTCGAGGGTCTTGCGCCGCCAGAAGGGTTCGCCGGCCATGCGCGCCATGTAGGCCGCGCGGGCCCGGGACAGAAGCGCGAACTTGCGTCGCAGCCGTGAGCCGCTATCTGAGCGCCCCACATGCGCGCGCCCATCCTCGCCCTGAAGGACGTCCGGCTGGCGGACGGTCCGCTGATGCTGTTCGACGGCGTCGACCTGGCCATCGACGCGCGGGTCCGCGCCTGCCTGGTCGGCCGCAACGGCGCGGGCAAGTCGACGCTGCTGCGCATCCTGGCCGGCCAGATCGAACCCGACGGCGGCGAGCGCAACACCACCGCGGGCACGACCATCGCCTTCGTGCCGCAGGAGCCGGAGATCGTCGGCGCCACCCTGCTGGACCACGCGACCGCCGGCGGCGCGCCCGCCCACCGTGCGGAGGCGGCGCTGGCCGACTTCGGCCTCGATCCGGTGAAGCCCGCGACCGGCCTCTCGGGCGGCGAGATCCGGCGCACGGCGCTGGCCCGCGCCTTCGCCGAGGATCCGGACGTCATCCTGCTGGACGAGCCGACGAACCACCTCGACATCCTGGCCATCGAGACGCTGGAGGCCGAACTGGCCGCCTCCCGCGCCGCGGCCCTGATCGTCAGCCACGACCGCGCCTTCCTGGAGCGGGTGACCGGCCGCTGCTTCTGGCTGGAGTACCGTCAGGTGAAGCGCCTCGACCAGGGCTTCGCCGCCTTCGACGACTGGGCCGAGAAGATCACCGCCGCCGAGGCCGAGGAGGCGCGGCGTCTCGACCGCTACATCGAGCGCGAACAGCACTGGATGGCCCGCGGCGTCACCGCGCGCCGCGCCCGGAACGAGGGGCGTCGGCGGCGGCTGGAGTCGCTGCGCCAGGACAAGACCGACCGGCTGAAGGACACCCGCTCCGAACTCAGCATGGGCATCGCCAGCTCGGGCCTGTCCGGCAAGCGCGTCGTCGAGGCCAAGGGGCTCTCCAAGGCCTTCGGCGCCAAGACGCTGCTGAAGACCTTCTCCACCCGCATCCTGCGCGGCGACCGCGTGGCTGTCGTCGGCCCCAACGGCGCGGGCAAGACGACGCTGGTGAAGCTGCTGCTGGGCGAAATCGCGGCCGACGCGGGCGAAGTGACCCTCGGGACCAACCTGGAGATCAACTACATCGACCAGGCGCGCGGGGCGCTCTCGCCCGACATGACGCTGCGCGACGTGCTGCTCCCACTGGGTGGCGACAGCGTGCTGGTCCGCGGCCTGCCCAAGCACGTAAACGCCTACGCCAAGGACTTCCTGTTCACGGAGGCCCAGCTTCGCCAGCCGGTAAAGAGCCTGTCTGGCGGCGAGCGCAACCGCCTGCTGCTGGCCAAGGCGCTGGCGAAGCCCGCCAACGTCATGGTGCTGGACGAACCCACGAACGACCTCGACATGGACACGCTGGACCTGCTCGAAGACCTGCTGGCCGACTACGAGGGCACGCTGATCCTGGTCAGCCACGACCGCGACTTCATCGACCGGCTCGCCACCTCGACCATCGGCCTCGACGGGACCGGACGCGCGGTCGAGACGCCGGGCGGCTGGCAGGATTTCGTCGGTCAGAACCCGGGCTTCTTCGCCCCGCCCCGGCTGTCGGCGCCCAGGGCCGCGCCGGCGGCGAAGCCTGCGGCCCCGAAGGCCGCCTCGAAGCTCTCGTTCAAGGACCAGCGGCGGCTCGGCGAGCTCGACACTCTGATCCACGACATGCCGGGCAAGATCGCCGCGCTTGAGACGGCGCTCGCCGACCCGGACCTCTACGGGCGCGACGCGGCCGCCTTCGACCGCTTCAGCCGCGCGCTGGAAACCGCCCGCTCCCAGTTGTCCGCGGCGGAGGAGGAGTGGCTGGAGCTGGAAGAGCGTCGCGAAGCTCTCGAAGCCGGCCGCTGAACCCGTTCCTGTGGACGATGCAGATCGTCTGATTTTCTTGGAGAAACTCGCCCTCCCGGCACGGTTATCCACCGCTGAGTCACCGTTTTCCGACCGGTCCGGACGCCTCGGCGGCGGGGCCCGCTTGCGCCCTCCCGGGATCGGGCGCACCGTCCCCTTGCCGACAGGAACTGCGGCGCGGCGGAGGGAAGAGCTGGCGACAGCAGGACCCCGAGCAAGCGGGCGGAGCGGCAGGTCGAAGGGACAAGGAACCGGGGCGACCCGGAACCGGAACCGGAAGGTCTGAAGCCGGCAGCCAGGGAAAACCGCGGGGCGACCCGCAACCGAACTGGCAGGCGGCCTGAGGCGCAGATCCCCCAACGGATCTGTAAAAGAGGGCGACGCTTCGGGCGGCCGAAGCGCCGCCCTCTTGCTATGCGGGAAGGTCTTCCAAGCCTGATCGCAGCGCCCTACCCTCGCGCGGCTCAAGTCGAGGGATCCCATGAAGCTCCTGCGTACCCTGGTCATCGCCGCGGCCGCGTTGCTCGCCGCCTGTTCGCCAGGGAAGAAGGAGCAGGCGGCCTCCGCCGACGCCCCCGTCGTCATCCGCTTCGCGACCGACTGGAAGGCCCAGGCCGAGCACGGCGGCTTCTACCAGGCGCTGGCGTCAGGCGAGTACGCCAGACGCGGGCTCGACGTGAAGATCGTGCAGGGCGGGCCCGGCGTGAACGTGCCCCAGCTCCTGGCCGCGGGCGCCGTCGACCTCGGCATGGGCTCCAACAGCTTCATCGTCATGAACCTCGCCCAGGAGGGCGTGCCGGTGAAGGCTGTCGCCGCCTACATGCAGAAGGACCCGCAAGTCCTGCTGGCCCACCCGAACACCGGCGTGGAGAGGATCGCCGACCTGAAGGGCCACCCGATCCTGCTCTCCGACGCGTCGGTGACGGCCTTCTGGGTCTGGCTGAAATCCAAGTACGGGTTCACCGACGACCAGGTGCGCAAGTACACCTTCAACTCCGCACCGTTCCTCGCCGACAAGCGCGCCGCCCAGCAGGGCTATGTGACCAGCGAGCCCTACACGATCGAGAAGCAGGCGGGCCTGAAGCCGAAGGTCTTCCTCCTCGCCGACGAGGGCTACCCCGGCTACGCCACCATGGTCCTGGCCACCGACGGCCTGATCGCCAGGAACCCCAAGGCCATCCAGGCCTTCGTCGAGGCGTCCGCCAAGGGCTGGACCGACTACCTGACCGGCGATCCCTCGGCGGCGGACGCGCTGATCCGCAAGGACAACCCGGAGATGACTCAGGATGTCCTCGACCAGGCCCGCGAGAAGATGAAGACCTACGGCATCGTCAGCGGCGACAAGGGCGAGAAGATCGGAGCGATGACCGAGGCCCGCTGGCAGGCCTTCTTCGACGTGGCCGCCGCTCAGGGCGTCTACCCCAAGACCCTCGACCCCAAGCGCGCCTACACTCTGCAGTTCGCCCCGAAGTGAGCGTCGCGGTGTTCCCTTACCTCCACTGCGCAGCGGGGGAGGAGGACCGCTCGCCGCAGAGCGGGCGGTGGAGGGGGCGAACCCCATCCGCTGAGTCCTGGGCGCCCGGTCGACCCGCAGAGCCTGTCGCTCGCCCCCTCCACCATCCGCTCTCCGCTGCGCTCGGCGGACGGTCCCCCTCCCCCGCTTCGCAGGGGAGGTAGAGTTGGTCGCCGAACTTCGCGACGTCGAGGTCGACTACGACCGCGGCCGGGCCCTCGGCCCGTTCAGCCTGAGCATCGGCGCGGGCGAGACGGTGGCGCTGGTCGGCCCTTCCGGCTGCGGCAAGTCCACGGCGCTACGGCTGCTGGCCGGCCTCGAGCAACCGACACGCGGCGGCGTGACCCGCGCCGCCGGCCGCGGCGAGACCGCCGTCGTCTTCCAGGCGCCGACGCTGGCGCCCTGGCTCTCCGCCCGCGCCAACGTCGCGCTCCCGCTGGAACTGGCCGGCGTCGCCAAGGCCGAAGCCCACGCCCGCGCCGACGCCGCCCTCGCCCGCGTGGGGCTCGCGGGCGCCGAGGCCGCCCGGCCGGTGCAGCTCTCGGGCGGCATGGCCATGCGCGTGTCGCTGGCCCGCGCCCTCGTCACCGAGCCCAAGCTGCTGCTGCTCGACGAGCCCTTCGCCGCCCTCGACGAGATCACCCGGCGCACACTGGCCGACGACGTGCTCGCCCTCTGGGCCGCGACGAAGCCCGCCATCGTCTTCGTCACCCACAACGTCGAGGAGGCCGTCTACATGGCCTCCCGCGTGGTCGTGCTGACCAGGGGCCCCGGCCGCGTCGCCGCCGACGTCGCCGTCGAAGGCCCGATGCCGCGCCCCGCCCACTTCCGCACCGGGGCCGGCTTCCGCCAGACCGCCGAACAGGTCTCCGCCGCCCTGGCCGACGGGGTCGCCCCATGAGCCGGATCGTCCCGCCGCTGGCGCTGACCGCGCTCCTGCTCGTGGCCTGGGAGGCGGCCTGCCGCGCGCTCGCCATCCCGCCCTACTTCCTCCCGGCCCCCAGCGCGGTGGCGACCGCTCTCGCTGCGAACTTCCCGACCCTGACCGCCGCCGCCTGGAGCACCCTGGCTGTCGCCCTGATCGCCCTTGTCGTCGCCAGCCTCCTCTCGCAGGCCCTGGCGCTGGTCACGGCGCTGAGTCCCATCGCCGACCGCGCCGTGCGCCCTCTGGCCTCGGTGATCCAGGTCACGCCCGTGGTCGCCATCGCCCCGCTGGTCGTCATCTGGGCGGGCATCGACCATCCAGAGCGGGCGCTCGTCGCACTCGCCGTGCTCGTCGCGTTCTTCCCGATCTTCTCGGGCGCCGTCACCGGGCTGAAGTCGGCCGATCCGGACCTGGAGCGGCTGTTCGATCTCTACGGCGCGACACCGGTTCAGCGGGCGCTGCGCCTGCGGCTGCCCGCCGCCGTCCCCTACCTGCTCGAAGGCCACAAGGTCGGCGCGGGCCTCGCCCTGATCGGCGCGGTCGTGGCCGAGTTCGTCGCCGGGTCCGGCCAGGTGCGCGGCCTCGCCTGGCAGATCCTCGACGCCGGCAACAAGCTGCAGACCGCGCGCATGATCGCGGCCCTGGTCGTCCTGGGCGCCATGGGTGTGGCGCTGCATGCCCTGCTGGAAGCCGCCGAACGCGCGGGCCTCAAGTGGTGGCGCGGGCGCTGACTACTTCGCCGCCTGCTGCACCGGCTTGAGGTCGAAGCGCACCGGCACGCGCACCTTCGCGCCCACCGTCGGCATGCCCTCGGCGCTCATCAGGCCGACCTTGAACTTCGGCGCCAGCGCCAGGATCGCGGGGCCGAAGCCCTGGCCAGCCGGGATCTCGCGGTCGACGACGCAGCCGGCCAGCACCCCGCCGGCCTGCACGTCACACACAAGGGTCACCCGCACGTCGTTCGGCCCGCCTGCGTCGCCCTTGGGCGCGGCGGCCTGCATGTCATCGACGCTGGGCAGCGCGGTCCACCTGGGCGTCTTGACGGTCACGGTCTGACCCTTGGCCAGTTCGGGCGCGAAGGTCATCGAGATGCGGACTTCCACGTCCTTGCGCAGGTCGGCGCCCTGCATCGTCTTGGCGAGCTTCCGGGCCGCCTGACCGAAGCCGTAGCCGCGCGGAGACTCGCCCAGCACGTCGCAGTCGGTCATCTCGCCCGCCCGCGTGGTGGTGCAGGCCAGCTCCACGCCGCCGCCGACGCCGGCGGCCCTGGCCTTCTCGGGATAGGCCGCGGCCATGTCGGCATTGGTGGGCGCGGCGACCCAGACGATCTCGGCGGCAGCCGGCGTAGCCGTCGCGAGCGCGCTCACGGCGGCTAAGGAAGCGAAACGGCGAAACATGACGCAAGTCCTCCAAGACAGGCGGAGGATGCGCTCGCCGCAGCGGATTTGTGAAGCGCTAGAGGCGCACCCGGCGCTCGCTCAACCGGCCGATCGCCTCGGTGGCCAGTACCGACAGCGAGCGCAGCCCGTGGTCGCCGAACACGTCCAGCGCGGCGTCCAGGGCCATCAGGGCCGCGGCCCGCTCGCCGCTCTCCTGCCCGGTCATCGCCATGCGGGCCTCGTAGAGGCGCGCCAGGTGCAGTTGCGCCAGCGCCCACCCGACCGGGTCGCGGCGCGGCGAGAGGTTGGCGAGTTCGATCTTCATGGCCGCCTCGGCCACGTCCAGCACGGCGCGGTCGCCGGTCAGTTCGGCCTGACGGGCCAGGCAGACGGCGCGCGAGCCGGCCGCGGCGCCGCGCAGCGGCAGCGTCGGCGTCTCCTTCAGCACCAGGCCGGCGCGGTCGTAGCAGGAGACGGCGTGCTCGAAGGCGCGCGCGTCGCTGGAGGCTTCGCCCAGCGCCTGCAATGCCTGGGCCAGCGCCACCTGGGTGCGCGCCCAGTCGAGCGGGCTGTGCTCGCGGGTGAGGCTGTCGAGCGCCATGGCCAGCGCGCCCGCGCCGGCGGCGAGCGCGTCAATGTCGCCGACGGCCTCGCCCTTCAGGGCCAGGGCCTGGCCATGCATGATCTTCGCGCGCGCCCAGGTCAGCGGCTCATAGGCGCTGTCGAGGCGCTCGCCCGCGTCGGCGGCCCCGCGAGCAGCGGCGTCCAGCATGTCGGCGTCCTTGAGGCGCGCGCCGAAACCGCACAGCAGGTCGGCGCGGATCAGGCGGGCCTCGGCCGCCAGCGCCCGGGCGGCGGTGACCCGCTTGGCGATGTTGTCCAACGCTGCGATCGGCATCGTGAAGCGCTGCGCGAAAGCCATGGCTTCCGAGGCGTCCAGCTTGTCCAGCACGCGGCGGCCCTCGATGGCCAGCAGGCCCACGTCGGCCAGCGGCGCGGCGAGCCCGCCCTTCACGCTGCTGCGCGCCTCCTTGAAGGCGGCCTCGGCGGCGGCGTTCAGGCCCGGATCTCCGAAGATCTCGGCGCCCAGCAGGGCGGCGAAGGCCTGCTCGCAGCGCGCCCTGGCCCAGCCGTCGCGGCGGTGGGCGGTCTCGAAACCCGCGGCTGCGGTCTCCGCGCCTGCGGCGGCCTTGCGCAGCGCCACGGCGTCACCGGTGCGTCTCGCGACCTCGCGCCAGACGATCGCGGCCTCCAGCCGGCGGCGCGGCTTGTCCTTGGCGCTGATGCGGCCAGCGGCGATGTCGGCGGCCTTGGCTTCCTGCGCCAGCAACTGGCAGTCGAGGAGCTCGAGAAGCGAAGAATCCCCACCGGTCAGACCATCCTGCGGGACGGCTCTGGCGCGGTCGGCGGCGAAGAAACGCCGCAGCTCACGACCCAACTCGAACATAGACCCGCTCCGGCCCCACGGCGTCCCACGATGGAACGCCCCTCACAGGCATCGTCAGGTCCCAAGCAAAGCCGGAGCCGAAGGGTTTAA
This sequence comes from Phenylobacterium sp., assembly GCF_016793285.1. GTDB lineage: Bacteria > Pseudomonadota > Alphaproteobacteria > Caulobacterales > Caulobacteraceae > Phenylobacterium. The sequence continues at coordinate 9,671 of NZ_JAEUMO010000172.1, read as the reverse complement.
CAAGTGGTTAATTCTACTGATATGGTTAACGTGACTTCAAAGAAACGTCAGTAAAACAAAGTCGTAGAAACTCGATTTCGTTAATTTCTGGCACGCTTCTTGCTTGCTCCCGGGGCGACGCCGACCCGTCTGGACTGGCGGAACGGACTTTCCCAGATTCCCACACGCGCCCCGGCGCATCGTTCAGAGGAAGAGCGTCGCCTGCTCCTCGGACGCGAGCCGGCGCCACTCGCCGGGCGCCAGGTCCTCCGGCAGCGACAGCCCGCCGATGCGGTCGCGGTGCAGCCCCGTCACATGGTTGCCAACGGCGGCGAACATGCGCCGGACCTGGTGGTAGCGCCCCTCGGTGATAGTCAGGAAGGCCTCGCGCGGCCCCAGCGGCTCCAGCACCGCCGGCGCAAGCGGATCGGTCTCGCCGTCCAGCAGCAGCCGGCCGCCGGCGAACGTCTCCGCCTCCCAGCCCTCCAGCGGCCGGTCCAGCGTGGCGCGGTAGCGCTTGGCCACATGGCTCTTCGGCGAGATCACCCGGTGCAGCAGCGCCCCGTCGTCGGTGATCAGCAGCAAGCCGGTCGTGTCCTTGTCCAGCCGCCCGATGGTCGACAGCCCCGGCATCCGCGCCTGCCAGCGGCGGGGCAGCAGCTCGTAGACGCTGCGGCCGGGCTCCTTGTGCGAGCACACCACCTCCAGCGGCTTGTGCATGATCAGCGTCAGGGGCGCGGGCGGATCGACCGGCCTGTCGGCCACCGTCATCCGCGCCGGCAGGTCGGGGACCACCGGGACCTTGGCGCCGGCGTCCTTCAGCACCACGCCGTCCAGCACCACCTGCCTGTGCCGCACGAGGTCTGCCACCTCGCGCCGGGAGCCGTAGCCGAGATTGGCCAGCAGCCTGTCCAGCCGCGCCATCGGAGGCCGCGCCCCGCTCATCGCCGCGCCTCGATGACCTTGTAGCCCTGGCCGTCGTCGCGCACGGCGTAGCTCTCGAACGCCGCCGACAGGGCCTGCTCGTAGGGCAGATGCCGGTTGGCCACGAGCCAGCAGACGCCGCCGCGGCGCAGCATCGCCGCCGCCTTCGTCACGAACGCCACGCCCAGCGCCTTGTCCTCGACGCCGCCGTCGTGGAACGGCGGATTCATCACCACGAAGTCGAGATCGCCGCGGGCCGGGCCCTGGCGCACGTCGGCCCAGGCCACCTCCACCCGCGGGTCGTCGAGATTGCGCCGCGCGCACTCGACGGCACGGCGGTCGATGTCGATGCAGCCGAGCGCCGTCACCGCTGGCGAGGCCAGCACCCGCTGCGCAAGGAGGCCCAGGCCGCACCCGAGGTCGGCCCCGCGTCCCACCAGCGCCGGCAGGACGCCCATCAGCCGCGCGCTGCCGGGATCGACACGGTCCCAGCTAAAGACGCCCGGCTGGGTCCAGACGCCGAGGCCGGGCGACAGCCGCGGCGCGCCCGCCGCGACCGCCTCGGCGAGCCGCGCCGGCGCCGCCGGCCGCACCGTCTGACAGAAGCGATGATGCCGCCGCGCGTCCTCGCCGACCGTGCAGCCGAACGCCTCCAGCGCCTTCCTCAGCCGTCCGCCGCCCTTGTCCTTGGGCGCGAAAGCCAGCAGCGGCGCGCCGGGCTTCAGCACCCTGAGCGCCTGGGCCAGCACATAGTCCCGCTCGATCACCCCGCCCGGCGCCAGCACCACCGCGCGCTCGACGCTGCCGTCGGCCATCGCCGCCAGGTCCTGCGATCCCGGGATCAACGGCGAGACCTGGACTGCGCCGGCGGGGATATCGACCAGCCCCGGCGCAGGCGCGCCATAGAGGACGGCCCCGGTCATTGCGGCGCTAGGCCCGTTCCTTCGAGCGTTCGAAGCGCACCTTCGGGAAGCGCTCGGACACATAGCCCACTTCCCACGCCGACTTGGCCAGGAACACCGGCTGCTCGTCGATGTCGGTCCCCATGGCGCTGCGGTGCTTGCCCATGAAGTCCTCGAGGTCCGCCTTCTCGCCCACGATCCAGCGCGCCTCGGCGAACGGGCTCGGCTCGAAGATCACGTCGAGCTGGTATTCCTCCCTGAGGCGGTCAGCCATCACTTCGAACTGAAGCTGGCCCACCGCACCCACGATGAAGTCGGCGCCCAGGCTGGGGCGGAAGAGCTGCGTCACGCCCTCCTCGGCCAGGCTCTCCAGCGCCTTCTTCAGGTGCTTGGCCTTGAGTGGGTCCCTCACCCGCACCCGCTGCAGGATCTCCGGGGCGAAGTTGGGCAGGCCGGCGAACCGCAGCGTCCCGCTCTCCGACAGGCTGTCGCCCACGCGCAGCACGCCGTGGTTCGGGATCCCGATCACGTCGCCGGCGAACGCGTCCTCGGCCAGCTCGCGGTCCGACGCGAAGAACATCATGGGCGCGTTCACGCTGAGCTGCTTGTCGGTGTTCTGAACCTTCAGCTTCATGCCGCGCGAGAACCGTCCCGAACACAGCTTCAGGAAGGCGATCCGGTCGCGATGGTTGGGGTCCATGTTCGCCTGGACCTTGAAGACGAAGCCGGTCACTTCGCGGTCGCCGGGCGCGACGTGGGTGTCGTCCCCGCCCCTGCGCGCGGCCACGGCCTTGGGCGGCGGGGCATAGGCGCCCAGGCCCTCCAGCAGTTGGTCCACGCCGAAATGGCGCAGCGCAGAGCCGAAGAACACCGGCGTCATGTGCCCTTCCAGGAAGCTCTGCGGATCGAACGGCTTCAGGCCGCCCATCGCGAGTTCGGCGTTCTCGGCGAGTTCCTCCTGCTCGTCGGGCTCCAGATAGCTCACCACCGCGTTGCCCTTGAACGCGATGGCGTCGGGATGCCCCTCGTCTTCGTCCTTGGCCCCGCCGGTCTTCTTGGCGAACGGCAGGAAGCGGTCGCGGCGCAGGTCCAGCATGCCCTTGAAGCGCCCGCCCGAGCCCGCCGGCCAGTAGAGCGGCGACGGGTCCAGCGCCAGCTTCGAGGCCACCTCGTCCAGCAGTTCGAACGGGTCCTGCGCCTCGCGGTCCATCTTGTTGATGAAGGTGATGATCGGGATGTCGCGCATGCGGCACACCTCGAACAGCTTCAGCGTCTGCGGCTCGATGCCCTTGGCGGCGTCCAGCACCATCACCGCCGCGTCGGCGGCCGTCAGGGTGCGGTAGGTGTCTTCCGAGAAGTCCTCGTGGCCCGGCGTGTCCAGCAGGTTGAACATCAGCCCGTCGTGGTCGAACGTCATCACCGAGGCGGAGACGCTGATCCCGCGCTCGCGCTCGATCTTCATCCAGTCCGACCGGGTGCGCCGGTTCTCGCCCCGCGCGCGCACCGCGCCGGCCGCCCGGATCGCCCCGCCGGCCAGCAGCAGGTTCTCGGTCAGCGTGGTCTTGCCGGCGTCCGGGTGCGAGATGATCGCGAAGGTCCGGCGGCGCGCGGCCTCGGCGGCGGGAGAGTTGCTCATGGGGCGCCGCGCCTACCACGCGGGCGCGCGCGGCGGAAGCGACGTCAGCCGACCGCGACGGCGTCCAGCACGTAGGGCTGCCGCTCCGCCAGGTCGTTGATCCGGGCGAAATAGGCCTTGAAGTGCGCCGTCTCGCGGTGCGCGGCCACCGCGGCGTTGTCGGCGTAGAGTTCGTCCAGGATGAACCGCCCGGGCTCGGCCTGGTCGCGCCAGATATCCCAGCGCAGGTTGCCGGGCTCGCCGCGGCAGGGCTCCACCATGCCCGCGAGCAGCGCCCCCAGCGCCTCGGCCTTGCCGGGCCGCGCGGTCAGCACCGCCATGATCTTCACGGGGCTCGGCATCGGTCGTCTTCCCTGGCTGGCGATGGCTTCAAGTTCGGCTTGCGAGCATTATCTGACAACCGCGCCCGAGAGGAGGACCCGACCATGACCGCTGCGACCGAGACCGCCATCCTCGCCGGAGGCTGCTTCTGGGGCGTCCAGGACCTGCTGCGACGCTATCCTGGCGTGCTCGAGACCCGCGTCGGCTACTCGGGCGGCGACGTGCCCAACGCCACCTACCGCAACCACGGCACGCACGCCGAGGCGATCGAGATCATCTTCGACCCCGCCAGGATCAGCTTTCGCCAGCTCCTGGAGTTCTTCTTCCAGATCCACGACCCGTCGACGAAGAACCGGCAGGGCAACGACGTGGGCCTGAGCTATCGCTCGGCGATCTTCTACGCCTCCGAGGACCAGAAGCGCGTGGCGCTGGACACCATCGCCGACGTCGACGCCTCGGGCCTGTGGCCGGGCAAGGTGGTGACCGAGGTCGCGCCCGCGGGCGACTTCTGGGAAGCCGAGCCCGAGCACCAAGATTACCTGGAGCGCATCCCCAACGGCTACACCTGCCACTTCATCCGCCCGAACTGGCGGCTGCCCGTCCGCGCCGAGGCGCGCTGAGCGGGGGCTACTTCTCGGCCTTCGCCGCTTCCTTGGCGGCCTTGTTGAGGTCCGGTGCGTTGGGCGAGCGCATGGCGGTCTGAGCCTGCATGCCCTCCTGCAGCGCCTTGGCCGCGCCTTCGTGCGACATGATCTTGGCCAGCACCGCCTGCCCGGCGCGCTCGAACCACTCGCGGTGCTCGACCACGTAGGCGCGCGAGTCACGATAGCCGTCGAGCAGCCCGTGGACCTCGGGGATCACATAGCGCGCCACCAGCTCCCAGCTCCGGTTCGTCGCCTCGCGGTTCGCCCAGTCGTGGACGAACCCCAGCACGGTCCCGAAGCCGCCCGCTGAGGCGGCGAGCTTGCGGATCGCGGCCACCAGGTCGTCGGGCGTGCCGATCACCGCCGCCGATCCCGGCGAGAACGCGGTCTGCTCGATGGCTTCTTCCGGCGTCTTGAACGCATCGGCCCCGGGCCGCATCAGCGTGCCGACGGTGTATTCGTTGTGCCAATGCATCAGGCCCTGGGCCGACTCGGCGATGGCCTGCTCGCGCGTCTCGGCGATGTGCCAGGTCATCAGGACGCGCCAGTTGTCGCGGCTCACGGTCTGGCCGTGCTTGGCCGCCGCCTGCTCGGCGAAGCCCCACTGCGTCGGCAGCGCCGCCAAGCCCGCGTCCGAGTTCGAGCCGATCGAAAGCACGCCGATGCCGTACTTGCCGGCCAGCGTCATCCCCGACGGGCTGATCGACGAGGCGGTCACCATCGGCAGCTCTTCCTGCAGCGGGAAGAGCTGCAGGCGCGCGTCCTTCAGGGTGAACCAGTCGCTCTCATGGGTGACGCGCTCGCCGCGGAACAGGCGCTGGAGCACCCCGATCGCCTCGTCCTGGCGGTCGCGCTGGGTCATGGGGTCGATCCCCAGCATGTAGGCGTCCGACGGCAGAGCGCCGGGGCCCGTGCCGAAGATGACCCGGCCGCGGCTCATGTGGTCCAACTGGACCATGCGCTGCGCCACAGTGAACGGGTGGTGATAGGGCAGCGAGACCACGCCCGTGCCCAGCCGGATCCGCTGCGTCCGCTCGGCCACGGCCGCCAGGAACATCTCCGGCGAGGCGATGACCTCCCAGCCAGTCGAGTGGTGCTCGCCCACCCAGAACTCGTCGAAGCCCAGCTCGTCGAGGTGCGCCGCGAACTTGATGTCGTTGCGCATCTGCAGCATCGGGTGCTCGCCGATGGGGTGATGCGGCGCCAGGAACGCACCGAACTTCATGCGGGCCATCTGAGCCTCCCGATTGTTCAAACGAGTGTTTAGGTCACGCCTTTCGACCTGACTATCCCTGCCCCGACGGAAGCGTCCCTTCTCGCCTCGACGAGGGGTCGCGATCGAGGTCGGGACATTGCCCAATGGCCGCATCCAGGTCAGCGCGCCCAGGCGTTGCGGCACATGGGCGGACATCGCGGGAATGCTCAAGCGCCCGGGGCAACCGACCTTGAGCATCGAAGACATGAACGAAGTCATCGCGCGCGGTTGGGCCGGCGAGCTGGATTGAAAGCGACGATCGACACCAACGTACTCGTCCGCTTCGTCGTCGCCGATGAGCCGAAGCAGTTCGCCGCCGCGGTACGGGCGTTGGACGGGACGGACGGGATCGTCATTTCGATCGCAAGGCGGTCCGCGTCGGGGAGCAATGCGGAGAGCCGGCGCGCCTGCTCGTCTGACGCCCTACTCCGCCTCGGCCACCTTCAGCGTCTCGCGCAGCTCGCGCTTGAGGAACTTGCCGTTGGCGTTGCGCGGGATGAGATCGTGCAGGATCCAGATGTAGCGGGGCACCTTGTGCTTCGCGATCTGGGCGCCGACGGCCGCGCGGATCTGCCCGGCGGTCAGCGTCTGACCCGGCTGCGGCACGATGGCGGCGCCCACCTCCTCGCCCATCCGGTCGTCCGGCACGCCGAAGACGCAGCACTCGGCCACCGCGGGGTCGCGATGCACGGCCGCCTCGACCTCGACGCAATAGATGTTCTCGCCGCCGCGCAGGACCATGTCCTTCTTGCGGTCCACCAGGTAGATGAAGCCTTCCTCGTCCAGGTAGGCGACGTCGCCCGTGTGCAGCCAGCCGTCGGTGATCGATTCCGCCGTGGCTTCCGGCCGATTGATGTAGCCCTTGATGACCGAGGCGCCCTTCACCCAGAGTTCGCCGGGCTCGCCGGGCGGCAGGGCCTGGCCGTCGTCACCCGCCACCCTGATCTCGAAGGTCGGCATGGCGCGGCCGCAGCTCGCCGGCTTGTCCACGAAGAAGTCGCCCGAGATCGAGGTGATGATCCCCGAGGTCTCGGTCATGCCGTAGCCGGTGTTCGGCCGCGCCGTCGCGATCGCCTTGTCGATCTTGTCCACCAGGTCGGGCTGCAACTGCGCCCCGCCGCCGCCCATGCTGAGCAGGCTGGAGGTGTCGTACCTGGCGAAGTCGGGGTGCATGATCATCTCGCGCGCCATCACCGGCACGCCGCCGGCCGAGGTGCAGCGCTCGCGCTCGATCAGCTTCAGCGCCTCGACCACGTCCCACTTGTACATCAGCACCATTTTCCCGCCGGCCGCGGTGGTGGCGTAGGCCGCACAGTTGTTGGCGGTGACGTGGAACAGCGGCGTCGTGACCAAGCTCACCGGGATCGGCGGCGCCACGGTCGGGTCGGGCGTGACGCCCATGCCGCGCTGCGTCGCGAGCGTCGTCACCTGGCCCGCGAACATCATGTTCATCAGGTTGTTGATGCAGCTTCGGTGCGTGAGCTGCGCGCCCTTGGGGAAGCCCGTCGTGCCCGAGGTGTAGAAGATGCACAGGTCGCTGTCGGGATCGATCGCGACGTCGGGCAGCGCGCCGCCGTGGCCCGCCACCTCCGACCACGCCACCGCGCCCGCCGGCGCCTCGGTCCGCACCGCCACGAGGGTCGCTCCGCCCAGCATGCCCGGCTGCTCGTCCAGGCGCGCGATCCGCTCGGCGTCGGCGAACAGCACCTTCGGCTCGGCGTCCTTCATGCCATAGGCCATCTCGGGGGCCGTCCACCAGGCGTTCATGCCCACGCAGGCCGCGCCGATGCAGGCGCAGGCCCAGTAGATCAGCATCCATTCCGGGTAGTTGCGCATGGCCACCGCCACGCGGTCGCCGGGCGTCACGCCCTGCGCCAGCAGCCAGTTGGCCACCGAGGCCACCAGCTTGTGCGCCTCGCCGTAGGTGATCCGCTCGTCGCCGAACACCAGATAGTCGCGATCGGCGAACTGCGCCGACGACAGCCACAGCGCCCGCACGCTCGGCGGGGCGTTCTTGAAGGCCCGCACGAGAATCCCGCGCACCTCGACGTCCACCACCTCCAGCGGCGCGCCCGGGCCGGTCAGCTCGTCCCAGGCCTTGTTCAGTTCCGCGTAGTGCATCCCGTTTTTATCCCTTGATCTCGTGCCGGCGTCTTGGCGCGCCGTTGGTTGCGAACAAACGTACTCAGGCCTTCTCGACCGGCTCCACCAGAAAGTGCCGGCCCTCGCGATCCTCGATCTCGACCACCCAGACGTCCGGATCGATCCGGACGGCGCGCTCGATGTAGCGGTCGAGGTCGCCCTCGTCCCGCGATGCCGCCGGCTCCATCCACACGCGGTCGCCGTCGCCGCGCGTCGCTTCCGACAGCAGCCGCGCCGTCCCGTCGGTCCGGTTCAGCACCTTCACCAGCACCGCCCCGGCGCGCGGGTCGCCCTTCCGCGCCACGACGGCGAAGCCGCCGCCGATCTCGGCGCGACGGATAAGGGCGCCGACCCAGATGTCGGTGGACAGCAGCATCGGCGATGCAGTTAGCGCGTCCAACGCCCGTTTGAAATCGTTAACCCTCTCCGTCCACCGGACCTCAACCGTCCCGGGGTTAAGCCGCGCACGTCAGACGGCCGAAACACGGCCGCGCACGATGGTGGATTTGAGGACGCATGAGCTCGCGCAGAAGCGGCGGGCCGACGTCTCGGGTGTTGGGGTTCGCGGGGGCTGCGGCGGCGATCGCCTTCCCTGCGGCAGCGCTGGCTCAGCCGGTCGACCTCTTCTTCGAGCGGACGGTGATGACGGCGGCGGACAGCCGTTGCGACCTGTTCACGCCGGCCGTGTCGTCGGCGCTGGCCGCCGGCGCCGCGCAGGCCCGGGGCGCGGCCCTGCGCGCCGGAACCGACCTCAAGTCGCTGGTCGCCATCGAGCGCAACGCCCGGGGCCGCGCGGCGCAGATCGACTGCTCCAGCCCGCTGGTCGCCAGCCAGGCAGCGCGAATCCAGGCCGCCTACGGCAGCTATGCGCGCATCCAGCGCATGGTCTATCCGGGCGACCTGACCGAATGGCGCGCCGACCGCGGCGTCGGCCGCACCGCCCGCTGGCGGCTGTCGCAGAGCGCCGATTTCGGCTCGAACCGCATGATCTTCGGCCTAGCCGGCCGCCAGGACAACCAGAGCGCCCTGGTCGCCGTCGCCGCCTTCTCGGACAAGGCCACGCCCTACTCGGCCCGCCTCGTGATGCGCGACACCGGCCGCACCATGGGCCCTTACCTGCTGGGGGGGCGCCAGCCGCTGGCGAAGAAGCTGCCGCCGTCGTCGGCCACCCGGAGCTACATCGCCGAGGCCCGCGCCGGCGCCGAGGCCGAACTCCTGCCCAAGGGCTATGCGGGCGGCTGGGCCTTCCGCTTCCCCACGAACGCCGTCCAGGCGCTGAGCGAGCTCGACCCTCGCGAGGCTGTCGCCGTCGAGTTCATGCTGCCGGGCGGCCGCTCGCGCGTCGCCTACGTCGAAGTCGGCGACTTCGCCGCCGGCCGCGCCTTCCTCCAGATCGCCTCGCGCTAGCCTCCCGCCGCTGCGCGGGGGAGGTAAGAGCCCTACCCCTTTCGCCGGATCGGCTCGGCGTTGGCGCCCGTGAGCACCGGCATGCGCACGGTGATGCTGGTCCCGTGGCCCATCTCGCTTTCGACCACCATGTCGCCGCCGTGCAGGCGGGCGAAGGCGCGGACCAGCGACAGGCCCAGGCCCGTGCCCTCCAGCTTCTTCTCCTGCTCGCCCACCTGTTCGAACGGGCGGCCCAGGCGCTCGATGTCGTCCTGCGCGATGCCGACGCCGGTGTCGGCGACGACCAGCTCCAGCGTGTCGCCGTCACCCTGCACGGTGACGGTCACCGACCCGCCGGCCGGGGTGAACTTCAGCGCGTTCGAGATCAGGTTCAGCGCGATCTGCTTCACGGCCCGCTTGTCGGCTTCGGCCTGCAGCGGCGCGATGGGCAGGACGCCCCGCAGGTTCACGCCCGCCCGGTC
>NZ_JAEUMO010000134.1 GCF_016793285.1 Phenylobacterium sp. | reverse complement strand
CGAAGTGGGTGGGCACGAACTGGCCGCAGTCGCACCTGTACTTCTCGATCAGCGCCAGGGCTTGTTCGGGGTCGAACTTCTCCATCACCACGACCGTCCCGCCCTGGCGATGCACGCCCATGGTCCAGCGCAGCGGGGCGGCGTGATAGAGCGGGGCGGGCGACAGGTAGATCGGCGTCTCGGGGAAGCCGAACAGCATCTGGGCGATGCTGCCCATGCCCGGCGTCTGGTCGATGGGCAGGCCGGTCAGGGGCGGCTTGATGCCCTTGGGCCGGCCGGTGGTGCCCGACGAGTAGAGCATGTCCGAGCCCGAGGTCTCGTCGGCGATCGGCGTCGTGGGGAAGCCGGCGATCGCCGCCTCCCAGCTTTCGTAGGGCGCCCGGGCCGGATCGGTCATGTAGAGCTTCACCGACCTGGGCAGCACGCCCGGCAGCTCGTCGACGACGGCGCCGACGCCCGCGGAGGTGACCAGGAGCTGCGCCCCGCAGTCGCCGACGATGTACTCGACCTCGCCGGCCGTCAGCTTGGACGAGATGCAGGTGTAGTAGAGGCCCGCCCGCTGCGCCGCCCAGGCGATCTCGTAGTAGCGCGGGTGGTTCTCCAGGAAGATGGCGATGACGTCGCCGATCTTCAGGCCCAGCGCGCGGAACAGGTGCGCCGCCTGGTTCGAGCGTTCGTCCAACTGGCGGTAGGTCACCGTCTCGCCCGAGCCGGCCATGACGTAGGCGGCCCGGTCGGGATGGGTCTTGGCATGGATCGCCGGATGCATGGACGCGTCACTCCCGTGGTGGCGGGTCTGTGCGGCGCCCGCCGTATCGGCGAGTGAGCGGCGTTGACGTTGCGGGCGTCAAGCGGGGCGCAGCGCGCGGCAGGCGCGCTCATGAAGACGCGGAAGGTCGCGGGAGAGATCGCGGGCGGCCGCGTCGCCCGGCTGGCGTCGGTCGGCGCGTCCTGGCACGCTGCGACGATGTCTGACGGTGTCGAGGTGCGGTCCGCGCCGGCGGGGGGCCAGGGCCTGTTCGCCGCGAGGCCGTTCGCCGCCGGGGCGACCATCCGGCGGATCGGGCTGGTGCGCGAGGTGACGGCGGAACGTCCGCTGACCGCCGGGGAGACCGCCGACCACGTGTGCCGGATCGACGGCCGGAGCTGGCTGGTGGGCGCGCCGGACCGCTACGTGAACCACGCCTGCGAGCCCTCCGCCTGGAAGCGCTTCGACCCGGACGGCGGGCCAGAGGCCGACATGGTGGCGCTCGTGGACATCCCGGCCGGGGGCGAAATCACCTACGACTACGTGCTGAACACGCACGGCGGCGGCCGGTGGGCCTGCGGGTGCGGAGCCGCGACATGCCGCGGGATGCTCGAAGCGAGCTGGTTCGACCTGTCCGAGGCGACGCGCCGCCGCCAGCGGCCGTTGCTGGCGACATGGTTCGTGCGCCGCCACGCGGCGCGGCTGGCGCAGGAGGGCATGGCGTAGCGGCGCGGCGTGCGCGCTTGCGGCCGCCCAAGCCTGACAGGATGTTCCAGCCCGACAACGGCGGCTTCCGGCGCCTGAGAACATTCGTGACGTCCGTCGCCGGCGTTCAGCCGAAGAACACCTCGAGGCCGTGCATAGGGTCGAGGTACTCGCGCACCTTCACGATCTTCCCGTCCCGCAGCTCGAAGAGGATGTGATAGTCGTTGCTGTAGACCTTGCCGGCCTTCGTGACCGCGTGGGACTTCAGCTCGGCGGCCACGCGGTCGCCTTCCGCGACCATCCCCACCACCGTCATGGTCATCCCGCCTTCCAGCGCGCCGCCGTTGGTCCGCAGCATGTCGATGTACTGCGCCTTGGTCATGGTCCCCGCGCCGGCGAACAGGTGCGGCTTGCCGTTGATCCACCAGGTGAGGTCGTCGGCCAGCATGTCGCGGAACGCGGCGAAATCGGACGTTCCGTAGAAGCTGCAGAAGCGCTCGACGAGCGCCTTGTTCTCCTGGATTCCCATCCGCTTCCTCCCCGATCGCGTTCGGCGCGATGTCGCCGCTTGCGTTATGAATGAGTGTTCATTATTTTTGGAGCATGGGCAGAGTCAAGGGTCTGACACCGCAGGATACGCGCCGCCGGGTGGTGGACGGCGCCGCCGACGCGTTCGCCGAACTCGGCGTCGAGGCCGCGCGCGTGGCCGACATCGCCAAGGCGGCAGGGCTGAGCGCAGGCGCGCTCTACAACCACTTCGAGTCGAAGGCCGAACTGGTGGCGGCGGTCATCGAGGACCGCGCCTGCGAGGACATGCGCCGGAAGTTCCAGGCCGCGCCGACCAGCGACGTGCTGGCGCTGCTGCTGGCCCGGGGCAAGGAACTCCCGACCGCCGAACAGCCTGCCGCGCCCCTGATGATCGGCGCCATCGCCGCGGCGCGCGATCCCGAGATCAAGCGGGTGCTGAGCGGCCAGGTCGCGGGCACCGAAAGCGAACTGGTCGACATGATCGCGGTCGCCCAGGCGGGCGGCCACATCGCCGGCGACATCGACGCCCGGGCGACCGCGCGCTTCATGTACGTGGTCCTGCTCGGCGCCTACGCCGCCGGGCTGATGGACCTCCCCGACCTCGAGCCCGGCGCGTGGGACCGCGTCATGACCAAGGTCTTCACGGGCCTCAACGCGGGCGCCGAGAACAACAAAGCCTAGGAGGAAGCGTCATGGCGGACGGCAGCAACGTCGACATCAGAACCGCGCGCGCCGCGGTCGGCCTCTCGCACGCCGAGGAAAAGCGCATCGCACTTTCGCTGTCGCCGGCGGTCGCCTGGCCCACCCTGGCGCTCGCCGTGATCCTGCCGGTGAGCCTGATCGCGCTCATCTGGCTGGGCTGGATCGGCGCGGTTCCCTACTGGATCGCGAGCCCCGTGCTCGGGCTGCTGATGTACGCGCACTACACGCTCGTCCACGAGTCCGTGCATGGCAACGTCGTCGCGCGGCCGACGAGCCTCAACTGGATCAACACCGTCGTCGGCTGGATCGGCTCGCTGGGCCTGGGCATGGGCTGGCCGCAGCTCCAGCGGGGCCATCTGCTGCACCATGCGCACACCAACACCGACCAGGACCCCGACATCGGCGTGAAGGGCACCTTCGCGGCGCTGCTCGTGAAGTGGATCGTCGGCATCCCGCTGAACATGCTGCCGATGTTCACCCTGGCGCTCATCATGCCCAAGCGCTGGGCCTACCTGCGCGCCACCCTGACTTCCGGCGAACTCGTCGCGATCTCGGCCGTCGGCGTTGCTCAGATCGCCTTGCTGGTCGCGGCCGCGGCGACCGGCTACTTCGAACAGTGGCTATGGCTCTGGCTGGTCCCCAAGGCCATCGCCAGCATCCTCCTGATGACCTTCTTCTCGTGGCTGCCGCACCATCCTTTCGACAGCACCGAGCGCTACAAGAACACCCGCATCAGCCTCTGGACCGGCGGCACGCTGGTCCTGCTGCAGCAGAACCTGCACCTGATGCACCACCTGTGGCCCAGCGTGCCGTTCTATAACTACGCGCGCCTGTTCAGGGCGCTGCGCCCCGTCCTCGCTATCGAAGGCTCGCGCATCGAAGGCCTGATGGTGGGACCCTACCGCCGGGACCTCTCCGAGCCCCGCCGATGAAGGCGGTCACGGTCGACCCCAGGGTCGGACTGACCTTCCGGGAGCACCCGGACCCCCAGGTGGGCCATGGCGGCGTGCTGGTGCGGATCCGGGCCGCGGGCGTCAACAACGCCGACCTCGGGCAGGTCGCCGGCGTCTACCCTGCGCCGCCGCGCGCGCCGGCCGACATCCCGGGGCTGGAGTTCGCGGGCGAGGTCGTGGCGCTGGGGCCGTCGGCGACGCGCTTCGCCATCGGCGACCGCGTGATGGGCCTGGTCGGCGGCGGCGCACAGGCAGAGTCGATCGCGCTGGACGAGCGCGAACTGATGCCGGTTCCGGCCGCGTTCGGCTGGGCCGAGGCGGGCGGCTTTCCCGAGGCGTTCATCACCGCCCACGACGCCCTCTTCACCCAATGTGCGCTCCGGCCGGGCGAGCGCGTGCTGGTGACGGGCGCGGCCGGCGGCGTGGGCAACGCCGCCGTCCAGATGGCCGCCGCAGCCGGCGCGGAAGTCGTCGCGTCGGTCCGCGACCCCGCGCGGCGCGGGCAGGTCGCGGCCCTGGGCGCGCAATGGGTCGCCGATCCTGCCGAGGAGGCGGCGAGCGGGCCCTACGACGTGGTGCTGGAGCTGGTCGGCCTGGACAGCTTCGAGGCCCGGCTCCGCTCGCTCAACGTCGCGGGCCGCTTCGTGCTGATCGGCTCGTCCACGGGCTTCGAAGCCAGGGTCGACTTCATGCAGCTCGCCGCCCGGCGCGCCACCCTCCGGGCGAGCGGGTTGCGCACGCGGCCCCTGGAAGACAAGGTCCTCGCGACGCGGGCGGTGGAGCGGGAGGTCCTGCCGCTGGTCGGCCGCGGGAAGATTGCCGTTCCCATCGCCGCCACCTTTCCGATGACCGAAGCGGCGGCGGCCTACGAGGCCTACCGGGCGCGCGGCAAGTTCGGAAAGATCGTGCTCGTCGGCTAGCGCCTCGGGCCCGATGCGCCCGATATGAAGTCCGCCATGGGCGTCGGCGCGCCGGCCTCGGCCGCCATGGCGCGGAACAATCCCAGGTCCTTGCGGCCGATGTCGGCCTGGCCGGCATTCATCACCACGGTCTTCTCGACGAGCAAGCGCCCATAGCTCTGATAGATCGGCGCTGGAAACAGCGTGGTGGTCAGCATCGCGACCACGGCCTCGGGATCGCAGCCGTTGGCCTCCGCCGCGGCCAGGCCCTCGGCCAGCGACCGCGCCGCGGCCCCGATCATAAAGTTGCCGACCAGCTTCACGGTCGTCGCCGCGCCGACCTCTTCGCCGAAGTCGAACACCCCGGCCGCGCCCATCGCCTCCAGGATCGGGCGCACCCGCGCCTTGGCGGCGGCGGGCCCCGCGCAGGCGATCCAAAGCTGGCGGGCGACCGCAGCCTCGGGTCGCCCGAAGACGGGAGCCTCGACGAACAGGCAGCCGCGCTCGGCATGCATCGCCGCCAGCCGACGCGATCCGGCCGGCGATATGGTGCTCATCGAGACATGGACGCCGCCGGGGCCAAGGGCGTCGAGGAACCCGTCGCGGGCGACGACCTCCTCCACCGACGCGTCGTCCCAGAGGAGCGTGACGACGATTCCGCCGGGCCGCACGGCGTCGACGGACCGGTCGGCCCGTCCCGCGCCCCGCGCCACCAGGCCGTCGGCCTTGGCCGCCGTCCGGTTGTGGACCAGAAGCGGATAGCCCGCCGCCAGGAGGTTGGTGGCTATGGGCGCGCCCAGCGCGCCCAGGCCGATGAAACCGATCAACTCCGCCATCTTCTCTCCTCGCGAACGCCGGCCGGTCTCGCACCCCACAAGCCATTCCGGTTCGCGAGCGGCCTCCCAGCGATATCACAGCTCGCGGTGCGCGCTCCGGCCGGACGCCGACGCGCGCAGTTCGTAAAAGGGGTGAGGACCCGACCGAAGTGGCCCTTCTGCGCCCTCAGATCCTCGCGCCGCCGCCTCCGCCGGTCGCCGAAGCCGTTGTCGCGACGGCGCCCAAGGCCGAGGCTCGAAGGGCCGTCGCCACGCCGGCGCCGCCCAAGGCCCTTGCCACCGCTCCGGCGCCGCCGAAGCCTGCGGCCGCTCCGCCGGTCCAGGCTGCGCCGACCGTGACCGCAAAGGCTGCGGTCGCCCCGCCGGCGGCTCTACCGACAGATGGCGCGGCGCAGGCCACCGCTCTGCTCAATGCCGACGTCGCCAAGCGCAACGCGGAGATCGACGTCCGCAACGCCGCAGCGTCCGCCGAGTACGAAAAGCGCATGTCCGCCTACAAGGCCGCGCAGGACTCGTTTGCAGCCTCGCAGGCCGCCTACGAGCGTCGTGCCCGCGAGCACGAGGCCGAGGTCGCCCAGGCGGCGAAGGCCCGCGCGGACTGGGAAGCGAAGGTCAAGGCCTGCAACGCCGGCGATCGAGCGTCTTGCGCTCCCTAAGGCCGTTTCCTGGGGGCGGAACCTGAGGGATAGAATGCTTCCGCCGCACGGGGCCAGGTGAATCCGGCGCCCGGTCGCGGCCCCCCGGGGAGGTGCGGCGCGATGGCGAGGCTCGAGATGTCCAGGCTGGTGCTGCGGGTCGTGCTGGGCGCGGTCTATCTGGCGGCGGGCATTGCGCATCTGCGGTTTCCGAGGCCGTTCCTGAGCATCACGCCGCCGTGGGTTCCGCAGCCGGAGCTGGTGATCGCCGCGACCGGGGTGGCGGAGATCGCGGGGGCGACGGCGCTGGTTGCGGTTCCGCGCCTGCGCCGCGCGGCCGCCATCGGCCTGGCGCTCTACGCCGTGTGCGTCTACCCGGCGAACATCAAGCACGCGGCCGACGCGCTCGCGGCCCACGGGCCCAGCGCGTGGTGGCCCTATCACGCGCCGCGCCTGGCGTTTCAGCCGGTCTTCGTCTGGTGGGCGCTGTTCGCCGGCGGCGTGACGAACTGGCCGTTCGGCCGCAAGACGGGCGACGGGGCGGCCAAGGGACGGTGACGGCGCAGCCGGACGCCGGCCCGCCACGCCCCGGCCGCCAGGGCTCTCTTGCAGTCGCGGCGCGATGAGGATGGGATGGCGGCCCGCCCGCCCCAGCCCGAGGACCCGCGCCATGCCCGACTCCGCCCAGCCCGCGCCGACCGCCGCCTCGACCGATCCCGTCGCGCTGGCGGTGATGCAGGGGGTTCCGCCGGCGGCGGAGAAGACGGTGCGGTCGGCCGACAGCACGAGCTGGCGGTTCCCGAACACGCGCTGGAGCTTCAGCCACCAGCGGGAGCTGGGCGCGTCGGCGGGGATCCGGCGCGGGCCGGGGGCGGCGGCGGCGCTGCCCTATGCGCTGCGCGACGACCTGGACGCCGTGCCGTTCGTCACCCAGGACGGCCGCGCGATGACCTGGGGCGAGAGCGTCGCGGAGAACTTCACCGACGGGCTGGTGGTGCTGCACCGCGGGCAGGTGGTCTACGAGACCTACGCGGGCGCGCTGACGGCGGAACGGCCGCACCTGGCGATGTCGGTGACCAAGTCGTTCTGCGGCCTGTTGGCGGCGATGCTGGCGCACGAGGGTGCGATCGATCCGGCGGCGCTGGTGACCGCCTATGTGCCGGAGCTCAAGGACACCGCGTTCGGCGACGCCACGGTGCGCCACGTGATGGATATGACGACCGGCGTCCGCTACCGCGAGGACTACGTCGACCCCGACGCCGAGGTGCGGTTCTACGGCGTGGCCGCGGGCTGGTCGCGGCCGCCCGAGGGCTATGCGGGGCCCACGACGGTGTTCGACTTCCTGAAGACGCTGAAGAAGCAGGGCGAGCACGGCGAGGCCTTCGCCTACAAGACCTGCAACACCGAGGTGCTGGGCTGGATCGTGCAGCGCGCCGCCGGCCAGGCGTTCGCCGACCTCGTCTCCGAGCGCATCTGGCAGAAGCTGGGCGTGGAAGAGGACGGCTACGTCATGGTGGACGGGACGGGCTTCGCGCTCTGCGGCGCCGGCCTGAACGTGACCATCCGCGACCTGGCGCGGTTCGGCGAGATGATGCGGCTGGGCGGGACCTTCAACGGCCAGCGGATCGTGCCCGAGGCGGTGGTGGCCGATATCGCGGGCGGCGCGCGGGTCGAGGACTTCGCCAAGGCGGGCTACGTGACGCTGCCGGGCTGGAGCTACCGGAACCAGTGGTGGGTGAGCCACAACCGGTTCGGCGCCTACACCGCCCGCGGCATCCACGGCCAGGTCTGCTACGTCGCGCCGGGGGCCGAGATGGTGATCTCGCGGTTCGCCTCGCACCCGACGGCGGCCAACGGCAACGGGCCGCTGGATCGGGTCTCGCTGCCCGCCTACGAAGCGATCGGGGCGCACCTTAGCGGGGCTTGACCTCCTTACGGTCAACCGCGCCGGAGTGGCCGGGACAGACAACGAGGACCCCGAGAATGGCCAGCTACGAGACCCTGATCCTGGACGTCGAAGACGGCATCGCGACGATGACGTTGAACCGGCCCGACAAGCTGAACGCCTTCAACACCCAGATGATGAAGGACATGATCGCGGCGTTCGACGAGACCGACGCGCGCGACGACGTCCGCGTCGTGATCGTGACGGGCGCGGGCCGGGCGTTCTGCGCCGGGGCCGACCTGTCGGCCGGGGCCGAGACCTTCAACTACGACGCCCGCAGCGCCGCCGACCAGCAGGCGCGGGCCGGCGCGGGCGGGGTGAACCGCGACGGCGGCGGGCTGCTGACGCTGCGCATCTTCGAGAGCCTCAAGCCGGTGATCTCGGCCTGCAACGGGCCGGCCGTCGGCATCGGGGTGACCATGCAGTGCGCCATGGACATCCGGCTGGCGTCCGAGACCGCGCGCTACGGCTTCGTGTTCGCGCGGCGGGGGCTGAACCCCGAGGCGGCTTCGTCGTGGTTCCTGCCGCACCTGGTGGGCGTCCAGACGGCGCTGGAGTGGTGCTACACGGGCCGGATCTTCCCGGCGAGCGAGGCGCACGAGAAGGGCTTCGTCCGCTCGATCCATGCGCCGGACGACCTGCTGCCGGCCGCGAAGGCGATCGCCCGCGAGATCGCCGACAATACCGCGCCGGTCTCGGTGGCCATCACGCGCCAGCTCATCTGGCGCATGGCGGGCGCGGCCCACCCCATGCAGGCGCACCAGGCCGACAGCCGCGGCATCCAGGCTCGCGGCAAGTCGGGCGACGCGCGGGAAGGCGTGACCTCGTTCCTCGAGAAGCGGCAGCCGAACTATCCGGACAGGGTCTCCCAGGACCTGCCCGACATCTGGCCGCACTGGACCCGCCCGGAATTCAGCTAGATCGCTCTCTGCTCGACGATGCTTGCTGCGGCGCCCTCTTGCGGGGCGCCGTTTCGTTTGGGGCGCAGCGTCATCCTGCGGCGCACGTCGAAGAGGTGAGGTACAGCGGACACTCTTACTGGATCGGTCGTTGCTGATTGCTCGCGTTGCGCTCGTCTTCTGTTCTCGCAATAGGAGAGTGC
>NZ_JAEUMO010000129.1 GCF_016793285.1 Phenylobacterium sp. | reverse complement strand
AGCATCAAGTACCAGCGGACCGGCCCCTCGGCCTCGGCGATGACCTTCAGCGTCTGCGGCGACAGCTCCGACAGCGTCAGCGCCGCCGACGCCGGCAGGGTCACGAAGGCGATGGCGAACCAGCGCGAGATCGCCTCGTGCCGGCGGTGGTTGAGCAGCGCCAGCGCATGGAGGCGGCGCTGGTCGCGGGGCGTGAGCGGCCGCAGGATGGCGAACACCTGGTCGGTGCTGCGGTTCTTGAGCAGGCCTGTGAGGAAGTCCGCGCCGAACAGCCGCCACATGCTGGGCGAGGTGAGCCACTCCCAGGGCATCTGCGCCACGGGCAGGGCTTTCACCAGCCGCCTCCAGGTCGGCCACAGGACGTCTTCGCGGTCATCCCCCGTCATGCGCCGAGCTTGGCGGCGCCGCGGGCCTTGCGCAACGGGTCGCGCACGCCCTAATCCGCGCTGATGGGCGTCAAGGCCAAGATCTGCGGGGTGTCGACACCCGAGGCGGTGAGCGCCGCGCTGGACGGCGGGGCCGCGTTCGTGGGGTTCATGTTCTTCCCGAAGAGCCCGCGCAACATCGCGCCCGATGCGGCGGCGCGGCTGGCGCCGCCGATCCGGGCGCGCGGCGTGAAGGTCGTCGCCGTGGCGGTCGATCCCTCCGACGCCGAGGTGGACTCCATCGTGGGCGGCCTTGCGCCCGACCTGATCCAGCTTCACGGCAGGGAGAGCCCGTCGCGGGCGCGCGAGATCGGCCAGCGCAGCGGGTGCGGCATCGTCAAGGTGATCGGGGTGGCCGAGGCGTCGGACGTGAACGGGGCCGGCGCCTACGAGAGCGTGGTCGAGCACCTGATGTTCGAGACCAAGCCGCCGAAGGACGCCGAGCGTCCGGGCGGCCTGGGGGTGACCTTCGACTGGACGTTGCTCGCCGGACGCCGTTTCGCCCGGCCGTGGCTGCTGGCGGGGGGCCTCGATCCCTGGAACGTGGGCGAGGCGGTGGCGGCCTCGGGGGCGCCCATCGTGGACGTTTCCTCTGGCGTGGAACGCGGTCCCGGACTAAAGGACCCCGCCTTGATCACGGCGTTCCTCGACGCTGTTCGTCGCGCCTGAGATCGACCGCCCCGACCATGAACGCGCCCGTACCGCCCCATAGTGGCCGCCCCAACGACTACACCGCCTATCCCGACGCGCAGGGGCGCTTCGGCGCGTTCGGCGGCCAGTACGTGCCCGAGACCCTGATGCCGCTGGTCCACGACCTGACGGCGGCGTGGGGCGCGGCCAAGGTCGACCCGGCCTTCCTGGGCGAGCTCCAGGGCTACCTGACCCACTACGTCGGCCGGCCCTCGCCGCTCTATTTCGCCAGCCGCCTGACCGAGCATTTCGGCGGCGCGAAGATCTACCTGAAGCGCGAGGAGCTGAACCACACCGGCTCGCACAAGATCAACAACTGCATGGGCCAGATCCTGCTGGCCATGCGGATGGGCAAGACCCGCATCATCGCCGAGACGGGCGCGGGCCAGCATGGCGTGGCGACGGCGACGGTGTGCGCGCGCTTCGGCCTGCCCTGCGTGGTCTACATGGGCGCCGTCGACGTCGAGCGGCAGAAGCCCAACGTGTTCCGCATGAACCTGCTGGGCGCGGAAGTGCGGCCGGTGACGAGCGGGTCGGCGACGCTGAAGGACGCCATGAACGAGGCCCTGCGCGACTGGGTCACCAACGTCCACGACACCTACTACCTGATCGGCACCGCGGCGGGCATGCACCCCTATCCGGAGATGGTGCGCGACTTCCAGGCGGTGATCGGGCGCGAGGTGCGCGAGCAGATGATGGCGGCCGAGGGCCGTCTTCCGGACGCGGTCGTGGCCTGCGTGGGCGGCGGTTCGAACGCCATCGGCCTCTTCCACCCGTTCCTGAACGACGAGGGCGTGAAGCTGATCGGCGTCGAGGCGGCGGGGTCGGGCATGGACACGGGCCGCCACGCCGCGGCGATCAACGGCGGCCGGCCGGGCGTGCTGCACGGGAACATGACCTACCTGCTGCAGGACAAGGACGGGCAGATCGAGGAGGCGCACTCGATCTCGGCCGGCCTCGACTACCCCGGCATCGGCCCCGAGCATTCGTGGCTGCACGACGTGGGCCGCGCGACGTACCTCACCGCCACCGACGCGGAGTCGCTGGACGCCTACATGCTGCTGTCGAAGCTGGAGGGCATCCTGCCGGCCATCGAGAGCGCCCACGCCATCGCCCGCATCGGCGAGATCGCGCGCGACGTCGGCAAGGACGGCCTCGTGGTGCTGAACCTGTCCGGCCGCGGCGACAAGGACGTGGCGACCGTGGCCGCGCACCTGGGGCGGACGGTTTGATGCGCGAGACGCGTCGGCGCGCCAGCGCCTTTCATTCCACCACCAAGACCACCAAGGGGCGCGGGCGGCCTCGGCCCCTTCGTGATCTTGGTGGCCTTGGTGGTTCGATACAGCGCCTGCGGCGCGCGGGAGCAGCGGTTTGAGAGCGCGTATCGAGCAGCGCTTCGCCGCGCTGAAGGCGGAGGGGCGCGCCGCGTTCGTGCCGTATGTGATGGCGGGCGATCCGGACGCGGCGACGGCGCTCGCGATCCTGAAGGGCCTGCCGGCGGCGGGCGCCGACCTGATCGAGGTGGGCTTCCCGTTCTCGGACCCGATGGCCGAGGGGCCGCCGATCCAGCGCGCGGCGCAGCGGGCGCTCGCCGCGGGCATGACGCTGAAGGCGACGCTGGAGGCGATCGCCGCCTTCCGGACCGCCGACGCCGACACGCCGGTCATCCTGATGGGCTACACCAACCCGCTGGTGACCTGGGGCATCGAGGCGTTCGCGCGCGACGCGGCGGCCGCGGGCGTCGACGGGATGATCATCGTCGACCTGCCGCCCGAGGAGGCCGGGCCGCTGGCCGACGCCCTGGACGCCAACGACATCTCGCTGATCCGGCTGGCGACGCCGACGACGGACGACCGGCGCCTGCCGGTGGTCGTGCGGCGCACGTCGGGGTTCGTCTACTACGTCTCGGTGGCTGGCGTGACCGGCGTGAAGGAGGCCGACGCCAGCGCCGTCGCGCCGCACGTCGAGCGCGTGCGCAGGGCCAGCGGCCTGCCCGTCGCGGTGGGCTTCGGGATCAAGACTCCCGAACGGGCCTCGGCTATAGCCAGGGTCGCCGACGCGGTCGTCGTCGGGTCCGCGCTCGTGGACGAGGTGGCCGAAGCAGTGGATTTGAACGAAGACGTGACCGGCCGGGTTCTTTCCAAAGTGGAGGCGCTTGCTAAGGCTGTGCGCCTCGCGCGGCGGGGCCCGGTCTGAAACCCATGGCGATGGCTGAACAGCGAAACGACAAGCCCGGGCGCGCGCCCAACCCCGAGCGGCGCCGCGGCTGGCTCTCCCGCATCGCGCCCGGCGTGCGGGGGCTGACCAAGAAGGACACGCCCGAGAACCTCTGGGTCAAGGATCCCGAGACGGGCGAGATGTTGTACCGCCCCGACCTGGAGGCGGCGCTGTGGGTCACGCCCTCGGGCGTCCACATGCGGATCGGCGCCAAGCTGCGCCTCGACTACACCTTCGACGACGGCCAGTACGAGCGCATCGCCACTCCGGTGGTCGCGGACGACCCGCTGAAGTTCCCGGACGACAAGCCCTACGTCGACCGCCTCGCGGCCGCGCGGAAGTCGACCGGCGAGCAGGACTCGATGGCCATCGGCTACGGCCGCATCCTGGGCCAGCCGGTGATCGTGGTGGCGCAGGACTTCGCCTTCATGGGCGGGTCCCTGGGCATGGCCGCGGGCGAGACCTTCGTGAAGGCGGCGCAGGAGGCCGTGAAGCGCGGCGTCCCGTTCGTGATCTTCACCGCCTCGGGCGGCGCGCGAATGCAGGAGGGCACGCTCTCGCTGATGCAGATGGCGCGCACCACGCTGGCGCTCAACGAGGTGAAGGCCGCGGGCCTGCCCTACGTCGTGGTGTTCACCGACCCGACGACCGGCGGCGTCAGCGCCTCCTACGCCATGCTGGGCGACATCCATCTGGCCGAACCCAACGCCACGATCGGCTTCTCGGGCCGCCGCGTGATCGAGCAGACCATCCGCGAGAGCCTGCCGCCGACCTTCCAGAAGTCGGAGTTCCTGGTCGAGCGCGGCATGGTCGACCAGGTGGTCGAGCGGAAGGACCTGCCGGAAAAACTGAGCTCGATCCTCAAGACGCTTATGATGGGGCGTGAGCGCCTTTCCCCCGCAGCCTGAGTCGATCCTGGTCGCTCGCCCCTGCGCCTCCTCCGCGGCTTCGCCGGGGGAAGAGGAGGTGTTTCCGTGAGCCTTCCGCCTGATCCGGGCCACGATCCGATCCGCGCGTCCGACGCGGTGATCCAGCGGCTGCGCGCCAGCCACCCGACGCTGATCGACCTGACGACCGGGCGCGTGGAGCGGCTGCTGGCGGCGCTGGGCGACCCGCACCGCAAGCTGCCGCCGGTGATCCATGTCGCGGGCACCAACGGCAAGGGCTCGACCACGGCGTTCCTGCGGGCGATCGCCGAGGCGGCGGGCCTGCGGGCGCATGTGCTGACCTCGCCGCATCTCGTGCGCTTCGCCGAGCGGATCCGGCTGGCGGGCGAACTGATCACCGACGCGCAGCTCACGGCGCTGACCGACCGGGTCGAGGCGGCCAATGCGGGCGCGCCGATCAGCTTCTTCGAGATCACCACGGTGCTGGCGTTCCTGGCGTTCGCCGAGACGCCGGCCGACCTGTGCATCGTCGAGGTGGGGCTGGGCGGCCGCTTCGACGCCACCAACGTCTTCGACGCCCCGGCGGTCAGCGTCATCACGCCGGTGGACTACGACCACCTGGAGATGCTGGGTCCGGGCCTGCCGAAGATCGCCTGGGAGAAGGCCGGCATCATCAAGCCGGGGCGGCCGGTGGTGGTGGCGCGCCAGATGGACGAGGCGCTGGAGATGATCGAGCGCGAGGCCGACGCGCGCATGGCGCCCATGCTGCTGATGGGCCGCGACTTCGACGCCTGGGAGGAGCGCGGGCGGCTCCTCGTGCAGATGCCGGAGCGGCTGCTGGACCTGCCGCCGCCTAGCCTGTTCGGCGGCTACCAGTTCGACAATGCGGGACTGGCGGCCGCGGCGGCCCTGACCGTGATGCGCGACCTGCCGGACGAGGCCGTGGGCCAGGGCGTGTCGCGGGCGGTCTGGCCGGCGCGGATGCAGCGGCTGACGGCGGGCCCGCTGGCGGACCTGGCGAAGGCGCGCGGCGCCGACCTCTGGCTGGACGGCGGGCACAACCCCCACGCCGGCCGGGCGCTGGCCGAGGCGGCCAGCCGCATCACCGACCGCGATCCGCGGCCCCTGGTGCTGGTCACGGGGATGTTCGCGCGGAAGAACGCCGAGGGCTTCTTCCGCCCCTTCGCCGAGATGCGGCCGCGCCTGATCGTGACGACCTTCGACTCGCCGCTCGCGGCGACCACGGACGAGCTGATGGAGGCGGCGGTGAAGGCCGGCCTGTCGCCCGAGACGTCGTCGAACGTGTCGGACGGCGTGGCCCGGGCGCTGGAGATGGACGGACCTGCGCCGCACGTCCTGATCTGCGGCGGCCTCCACTTCGCCGGCGAGGTGCTGGCGATGAGCCGCGAGACGTGGCCCACCTGAGCGCCGGAGGCGCCTGATCTTCGCGAGCTTGCAAGCTCGCGGGACGCAACTTAGATGCGTGTGTGACCACTAACCACTGGGTCGTATGGGGGAATTTGTCATGTACAAGATTGGTATCGCCACCGTTTGCGTGACGGGCGGCCTGATGCTCGCAGGGTGCGACACGACTTCGCCGATGGCCGGCTACACGCCGTCGACGAACAACATCCTCGGCTTTCAGAGCGCGCTGAAGCCGTCCGGGACCAGCGTCAAGACCGGCGACTTCACCGCGACGCCCGGGGTCGAGATCCCGACCTGCCGCATGGCCGGCAAGCTCGACGTGACGGCCGGCAAGCCGCTGGAGCTGTACGTCAAGGAGGCCATGCAGGCCGAGCTGTTCCAGGCGGGGGTCTACGACGCCAACTCCGGCGTCGTGATCAGCGGCCGGCTCGACCAGTTGAAGGTCAACACCTTCGGCACGGGCTCGTGGGAACTGGGCCTTCAGGTGACGTCCAGCAAGGATCCCGTTGGCTATCACGTGCAGGCCATCCGCACGTTCAAGAGCAGCTACTCGGCGATGTCCGCCTGCCAGAACGCGACCAACGCCTTCGCGCCGACCGTGCAGGACCTGCTCGGCCAGGTGATCGCCAATCCGGGCTTCGGCAAGCTCGTCGGGAAGTAGGCGCGAGGGTCCGGCCAGGCCCTGCCTGGCCGGACCTTTTCGTCAGGCCGCCGCCGCCACGCCGGCTTCGGTGAGCCACTCCAGGATCTTCTGCTTGGGCATGGCGCCGACCTTCATCGAGGCCATCTGCCCGCCCTTGAACAGCATCATGGTGGGAATGCCGCGGAC
>NZ_JAEUMO010000121.1 GCF_016793285.1 Phenylobacterium sp. | reverse complement strand
GGAGTAGCCGCTCCAGCGGCCGTCGCGGGTCTTGTAGCGGAGGTATTCCTCCAGCGCCGCGCGGGCGCCCAGCGGCATCGGGTGGGTCGAGCCCGAGTCCAGGTAGACGTAGGGCATCTTCGCGAAGGCGGCCCTGGCCGGCAGCGTCGGCGCGACGGCCTGCGCCGCGGCCGCCGCCGGCGCGGCCGCCGCGGCGGTCACGAGCGCTCTGCGGGTGAACTTCATCACGGCCTCCCCTGAAGCGGATGGTAGCGGCGCAGGGCCGGATTGTTCATTCGAAGTTGGCGGGCGGCCCGGACGGTGTTGGAAGAATTATCCAACGTGGACCTTACCTCCCCCGCCCAGCGGCGGGCGGGGGAGGTGAAAGCTAGCGGAACTGGCGCGCGGTGAGCGGGACGGCCAGCGTGCTCTTCTGGGCCGACAGGGTGACGATGGAGCGGACGTCGGTGACGCCGGGCAGCTTCAGCAGCACCGAGAAGATGAAGTCCTGATACCAGGTCACGTCGGGCGCCAGGATCTTCATCATCGCGTCCATCTCGCCGAACACCGTCCAGCACTCCAGGATCTCGGGGATGGCGTTGATCTGGCGGTAGAAGCTGGCCCGGTCCTCCTCGCTGAGGGTGGTCATCTTCACCTGCGCGAAGATCTGCATCTTGAAGCCGACGCGCTCGGGGTCGACCACGGCCACGACGGCCTTGATGTAGCCCTCCTCGCGCAGGCGCTGGATGCGCCGCCAGCAGGGCGACTGCGAAAGGCCCACGCGCTCGGCCAGCTCGCCCGTCGAGAGCGAGGCGTCCTTCTGCATCAGCTCCAGGATCTTGATGTCGATGGCGTCCAGCGCGCTCGGCATAGACGTGTCTTTCATTCGGGCCATACGCGCATAGCGGATGCGCGACGCGCTGCTGTCAAGGAACGGGCGCATCGCCGAACCGGATTCGGCGACAGAGGCGCCGGGTGCATTGCCCATGCGCCGCCCGCCGGGCCGCCGCATAGTCCATGTGCGCCGAACCGGCAAAGGTTCGAAGAACGAAAAGAAATACCGGACCCTCGCGCCTACCGTTCCGGCAAGGCGGAGCCTGGGCGGGCCGGGGCGTAAGACACCGGCGCCGGGGCAGACTTGCGGGGGATAGAATGAACTCGATTTCGCATCGTGGACGCATGCTGGCCACGACGTTGCTGGGTGGGCTGGCGCTGGCCGCGGCCGGCGCGGCGCAGGCCCAGACGGCCGCCGAGGGCTCGGAGGTCGGCGAGGTGATCGTCACCGGTTCGCGGATCAAGCGGGCCGAGACGACGACGGCGGCGCCGGTGGCGGTGGTCGACGCGCAGACGCTGACCGACCGCGGCTTCGTGCAGCCCGGCCAGGCGCTGAACCAGATCACGGCGAACATCCCGTCGATCCCGATCGCGGCCGGCAGCGGCTCGGCGGCCGGCAACGGTCAGCAGTATCCGAACCTGTTCGGCCTCGGCCCGGGCCGCACCCTGACGCTGGTCAACGGCCGCCGCATGGTCACCTCGTCGTCGGGCCAGTTCAACATCAACGCGCCGGGCCAGGGCGACCGCGTGGTCGACACCAACATCATCCCGGCCGGCCTGATCTCGCGGATCGACGTGGTCCAGGCGGGCGGTGCGGCCGTCTATGGCTCGGACGCCATCGCCGGCGTCGTGAACTACGTCCTGAAGGACGACTTCGAAGGCGTGGAACTGGACGCCCAGTACGGCGAGAGCTCGCGCGGCGACTACCCGGTGTCGAGCCTGCGCGGCACCTTCGGGAAGAACTTCCTGGACGGCCGCGGCAACGCGGCGCTGGACCTCGAATGGTCCAAGACCCGGCCGCTGCTCGACTACGACCGGCCGCGCTCGAACCTGGGCCGGGTGACGGTGGCGAACGCCGCCAACACCTCGAACACCGACGGCATCCCGATCACGCGCGAGAACTTCAACACGCGCTTCACGAGCTTCAACTACAACGGCCTGCTGTTCTCGCCGGCCGCGGCGCCGCTGACCAACTTCATCCTGGCGGTGGGCGGGGTTCCGCAGCAGTTCAACGCCGCGGGCAACGCGCTGATCCCCTACAGCATCGGCGTGCCGGGCGGCATTCCGTTCTCGTCGGGCGGCGATGGCCTGGCCTACCAGGAGCTGGCGTCGCTGTACGTGGGCGTGCAGCGGTTCAACGCGAACTTCGTCGGCCACTACGACATCACCGACCGGATCAAGCTGTCGGCCGAGGTGTCGTGGGCGCACGTGAAGAGCCGCGACCCCTACGCGAACCTGCAGTCGAACACCGTGCTGAACGGCGCGGCGAGCGGGGCGGGCGCCATCCCGATCGCGCGGACCAACCCGTTCCTCGATCCGGTGCGGGCGCAGGTGGCCGCGGGCGGCCCGCCGATCTTCCTGTCGAAGGCGTGGAGCGACATCCTCTACACCCGCGAAGGCACCTTCGAGACCGACACGGCCCGCGCCGTTCTGGCGCTTGAGGGCGACTTCGACGTCGGCGAGCGCAACTTCTACTGGAGCCTGTCGGCCAGCCACGGCGAGACCGACGGCGCCCAACGCGGCTACGGGGTCTGGCAGACGCGCTTCAACAACGCCCTGCAGGCGGTGCGCAACGCCTCGGGCCAGATCGTCTGCGGCATTAACGCCGACGCCTCGACGGCCAACGACGACCCGGCCTGCGTGCCGATCAACCCGTTCGGCCAGGGGAACGTCAGCCAGGACGCGCGCAACTACGTGAACGTGCTTCGCGGCCAGGACTACCTGAACACCCAGGACGACTACCTGGCGACCCTGGGCGGCGACGTGCTGACCCTGCCGGCCGGCAAGGTGAAGTTCAGCGTGGCCTACGAGCACCGCCGCGAGAAGGCGAAGTTCGTGCCGCTGACGGCCAACCAGCGCGGCCTGCTCGACTCGCAGGTGCCGCAGGTGGCAACGGGCGGGCGCTTCCACACCGACGAGCTGTCGGGCGAACTGCTGGTGCCGGTGGTCGGCGGCGACTTCACCCTGCCGTTCGTCAAGGCCCTCGAGCTGGACGGCTCGTACCGCTACGTCGACAACTCGCTGGCGGGCAAGGAAGACGTCTGGGGCGTCGGCGGCCGCTGGGAGATCGTGACCGGCGTCACGGCCCGCATCTCGCGCAGCCGCAACTTCCGCGCCCCCACCCTCGACCAGCAGTTCGCGCCGGTGCGCACGGCGCTGGGCAACGTGGGCCAGGACCCCTGCGACTTCCGCTACATCGCCAACGGTCCGTCGCCGGCGACGCGCCGGGCCAACTGCGTGGCGCTGTTCGCGGCCAACCCGGGCTACGGCAACCTGGCGACGTTCCAGAACAGCTCGTCGAACTTCGCGACGGCGCAGGTCACCTCGGGCGGCAACCCGAACCTGAAGAACGAAATCTCGAACACGCTGACGTTCGGCGTGGTGCTGCAGCCCCAGTTCATCCCTGGCCTGACCATCGTGGCCGACCGGATCGAGGTGGACCTTCGCGACGGCCTTTCGGCCTTCACGCCGGTCAACTTCCTGGAGACCTGCTACGACGCCGCGCCGCAGCCGACCGACGTCTGCGCGACCTTCACGCGCGACGCGCTGGGCAACGTCGTCACCGCGCAGCAGACCACGTTCAACGCCGGCAAGGTCCGGTATCGGGGCGAGACCTACAACATCAACTACATCTTCCCGGTGGGCCGGTTCTTCGATGACGCCGACTACGGCGAGGTCGAGCTGAACCTGTCGGCGACGCACACGGCCAAGCTCACGACCTCGGTCACCGGCTTCGACCTGTCGCGGACGGACAACACCGTGGCCCAGCCCGACTGGGTGGCGAACTTCGACGCCCGCTACCGCCTGGGCCCCGTCCGGGTCAGCTACCAGATGATCTACCTGGACAAGGTGCTCTTCGCGCAGAACGCCTCGATCGAGTCGACGCCGGTGCCGGTGATCAAGGAGAACATCCGGCACAACCTGTCGGCCCAATACACCTGGGAGAACTACACGCTGCGCGGCGGGGTCGTGAACCTCACCGACGAGCAGCCCTCGTATCCGACCCGCGTCTACGGCGACATCCTGGGGCGTCAGTGGTTCGTGGGCCTGCGGGCGAAGTTCTAGTCTAGAGGCGCGATCCGACCCACTCTCTCCAGGATCACGCTGCTTCGGGCGGCGGCTTCCCACAGGCCGCCGCCCGATTTTCTTCGGAGTTGCCGATGCCCGAGCGAGCGGGAGGCCTGGCCGTCTTCAGCGCCGAGGACGTGCGCGCGCGGCTGACCTACGAGGCGGCCTATCCCGTGGTGCGCGAGGCGATGATCGCGCTGTCGGACGGGCGCGTGCGCCAGTTGCTGCGCAGCTTCATCGGCGTGGGCGAGGGCCGCACGTTCGCGATCATGCCGGCCTCGCTGGGCGATAGCGCCGCGTTCGGCGCCAAGCTGGTCAGCGTGTTCACCGAGGACGGCCGGAAGGCCCACGAGGGCGTCGTGGTGCTGTTCGACGGCGAGCGCGGCCGGCCCGTCTGCATCGCCGACGCGGGCGAGGTGACGGCGATCCGCACGGCCTCGGCGAGCGCGGTGGCGACCGATGCGCTGGCGCGCAGGGACGCCGCGGTGCTGGCGGTCTGCGGGACGGGGCGGCAGGCCTGGGGCCATGTGCTGGCGATCGCCCAGGTGCGGCGGCTGAAGGCGGTCCACGTCTGGAGCCGCGACCCGGGCATGAGCGTCGACTTCGCGCGCCGCGTGACCGACGCGACGGGGATCGCCGCGCGAGGCTTCCCCGACGCCCGGGCGGCCGTGGCGCAGGCCGACATCGTCTGCACGGTGACCGCGGCCGCCGACCCGATCGTCGAGGGCGCCTGGATCGCGCCCGGCACGCATGTGAACGTCGTCGGCTCCAGCGGGCCGGGACAGGCGGAGGTGGACGCCGAGCTGGTGGCCAGGGCCCGCTTCATCGTCGACCACCGCGAGCATGTGCTGGTCCACGGCGGCGAGTTCCTGCGCGCCAAGGCGGCCGGCGCGGTCGGCGACGACTGCATCGTCTGCGAGATCGGCGAGGTGCTGGCGGGGGCGGCCCCCGGCCGGACCTCGGAGGCCGAGATCACCGTCTACAAGTCGCTGGGCCACGCCGTGCAGGACCTCGCCGCGACCGCCTGGCTTTACGGGACCGTCTGACATGCGCCTGATCCCTGCGGCCCCCGCCGCCGCCCTCGCCGCCGCCCTCGCGGCGCCGGCCATCGCCCAGACGCCCGCACCGCCGCCGCCCGCGCCGCCGCCGCCCCTGTTCGAGGTGACGCTGAAGCCGTCGGCCATGGATCAGGCCGCGGGCAAGGGCTTCGTGGACGTGACCCTGAAGATCGCGAACGCGGACGCCGGCGCCGGCGCGCCGCTGCTGACGCTGCCGGTCGTCATCGCCAACACCGACACCGTGGCGAACACGCTGACGGGCCTGACCGCGACCGACGCCAACGGCTCCGTGCCGCTGGTGGCGCGCGACGATCCGGCGGCCATCGCCTATTCGCGCCACTGGTCGGCGGGACGCGCCGTGAAGGGCGACCTCCTGGTCCGCTACCGCGCGCCGGTCGACAACACGCCGCCGGCCCGCGGCTCGGGCCCGCCCTACAGCCTGCGCACGGAGGGCGGCGGCGTCTCGGGCGTGGGCGCCACCTTCATCCTGACGCCGGAGGGCGCGCGGCCCTACCGCACCGTGCTGCGCTGGGACCTCTCGGCGCTGCCGGGCGGCTCGACGGCGATGTCGAGCTTCGGCGAAGGCGACGCGGAGCTGCCGGCCGGCGCGCCGCTGCGTCTGCTCTCGGCGCTCTACATGGCCGGGCCGATGCGCCGCTCGCCCGCGGCGGTGAGGCCGACCGGCTTCTCGGCCGCCTGGCTGGGCGACCTGCCGTTCGACCCGAACCCGCTGATGACCTGGGCCGGGAACCTGCACCGCTGGATGAGCGGCTTCTTCAAGGACCCGTCCGAACCGCCCTACCGCGTGATCCTGCGCTTCAACCCGATCAACGCCGGCGGCGGCGCGGCGCTGACCAACTCGTTCCTGCTGACCTGGGGCGAGACGGCGAAGGACCCCGAAAAGCTGAAGGGGACCCTGGCGCACGAGATGATCCATACCTGGACCGCCACCGGCCTCGGCGGCCAGTGGTACGGCGAGGGGATCGCGGTCCACTACCAGGCGCTCCTGCCGCTGCGCGCCGGGATGATCGCGCCGTCCGACTTCCTGGACGACGTCAACGACACCGCGCGGCGCTACTACACCAACGCGCTGAACGACACGCCGGACAGGGAGGTGGGCCCGCGGTTCTGGGAGGACACGCGGATCCGGACGCTGCCCTACGACCGGGGCGCGATGTACTTCGCGGTGCTGGACGGCCGGATCCGCCGCGCCTCGGGCGGCAAGCGCAGCCTGGACGACCTGATCGTCGAGATGGTGCGGAGGAAGCGCGTGGGCGAGCCGGCGGACGAGGCCGCCTGGCTGGCGCTGGTGACGGGGGAGCTCGGCGCGGCGGGGCCGGCGCTGCACGCCGACATGCTGGCGGGCAGGCTGATGTTGCCTGAGAGCGGGGACTTCGGTCCCTGCTTCGCGCGGACGAGCGGCAGGTTCCGCCGCTTCGACCTGGGCTTCGAGCCGAAGTCGCTGGTGGGCGACGTGAAGACGATCCGCGGGCTGATCGCGGGGTCGGAGGCCGCGAGGGCGGGCCTCCGCGACGGCGACGTCGTCACCTACTCGGTGGCGATGGACAGCGTGCAGGGCGACCAGGCGCGCCGGCTGACCCTGAACGTGACCCGCGACGGCAGGACCTTCCCGGTCACCTACCTGCCGCGCGGCGAGACGGTGGACGCCTGGCAGTGGCAGCGCGTCGCCGGCGTGCCCGACAGCCGGTGCGCCTACTGACCTGAGATGAGCGCGCGGACGTCGCGGCTGAGTTCGACGCGTGAGGCGGCGTCGCGGTACATCATGTGGCCGCCGACGTAGCACTTGAAGGTCATCGCGGCCTTGAGCGGCGCGGGCAGGTTCCTGGCGGTCTCGGCGGCGCCGGCGCAGTTGCCGAGCGAGTCGAAGATGCCGGTGGCCACCAGCACCTTCAGCTTCGGGTTCAGGGCCACGGCCTCGGCTGTGCCGGGCAGCGGCGGGCCGAGTTGCGGCGGACCGGCGCCGGTGCGGACGGCCTCGGCGTAGGCGGCGTCGTACTCGGCTTTGGTGACCGGCCCGGTGGCGTAGTTCCAGCGGGCGCCGACGGGCTGCGGGGCCTTGCCGGCAGGCAGGTAGCCGACGTCCAGCGGCTCGAGGCCGACGTAGGGCAGGTCGGTGCGATAGCCGAGATCCTCGGCGAAGTAGCGCAGGAGTACCGGCGCACGGGCCTCGCCTTCGCCCCCTTCGCCTTGCGGACGGCCTGAGATGCGCATGTCGAAGGTGTCGAGCGTCTGGCCGGGGACCAGGGCGGTGCGGAACTGGCGCGGGGTGACCGCGAGGGTCTTGCGGTCGACGGCGTCGGCGGGGAGGCCGATGTGGGCCGCGAGGCCCTGGGCGATCTGCTCGCGCTCGGCATCGGT
>NZ_JAEUMO010000118.1 GCF_016793285.1 Phenylobacterium sp. | reverse complement strand
TATTCCCGTTTCCGCATAGCTGTTCTGCGGAACGGCGATCGGCGGAACGAGACCGCCGGATCTCAGAGCCCCTTCGCCATCAGCGCCGCCAGCAGCTTGTCGGGCGTGATCGGATAGTCCCGCACCCGCACGCCCACGGCGTTGTAGATGGCGTTGGCCACCGCAGCGCTGGCGCCCGAGTTCCCGAGTTCGCCCACGCCCTTGATGCCCATCGGGTTGGCCTTGTCGTCCACCTCGTCCAGCATGATGGCGTCGAGGTCGCCGATGTCGGCCTGGGCGGGCACGAGGTACTGGGCCAGGTCCTGGTTGATCAGCGAGCCGTAGCGGTGGTCCACCGCATTGCCCTCGGTCAGCGCCGCGCCGACACCCCAGATCATGCCGCCGGTGAGCTGGCTCTTGGCGGTCTTGGCGTTGAGGATCCGCCCGGCGGCGAAAACCCCCAGCATCCGGCGCACCCGCACCTCGCCGGTGACCACGTCGACCCCGACCTCGCAGTAGTGCGCCCCATAGGTCTGGGTGCTCCAGCGCTGGGCGTCCTGGGCCGGGCGGATCTCGCCCTCCACGGTCATGCCCTCGGGCGCCGCGCGGCGGATGAGGTCGCTGAGCGTCTCGGAGCGGTTCTCCAGCGCGATCACGCCGTCCTGGAAGGTCACCGCCTCGGGGTCGCCGCCGTGCAGCGGCGAGCCGGCGTCGCCGACCGCCAGCTCGGCGATGGCGCGGCGCAGGTTCACGCCGGCCGCCAGCGCCGCAGAGCCGGCCGTGGCCGCGCCGAACTGGCCGCCGGAACCGGGCGCGGGGGGCAGCTCGCTGTCGCCGATCTCGACGATCACCTTGCCCAGCGGCACGCCCAGCGTCTCGGCCGCGATCTGGGCCAGCACCGTGTAGGTGCCGGTGCCGATGTCGGTCATGCCCTGCCGGACCGTGATGGTCCCCTCGGCGTCGACCGAGAAGCTGCATTTGGCGGGCAGGAGGAAGTTGCCCCGGATCGCGGCGGCCATGCCCAGGCCCACATGCCAGCGCCCATCCCTCACCTGTCCGGGCGTCGGCAGGCGCCGGTCCCAGCCGAAGAGCTGCGCGCCCTCCCTCAGGCAGCGGACAAGCTGGCGCTGCGAGAACGGGCGGCCGTTCTCCGGGTCGACCGGGGGCTCGTTGACGATCCGGAGCTGGACGGGGTCCATGCCGAGCTTCTCGGCCAGTTCGTCCATGGCCACCTCGAGGCTCATGGTGCCCGAAGCCTCGCCGGGCGCCCGCATCGGGCCCGCATGCGGCAGGTCCAGTTTCACCAGCCGGTGGCCGGTCAGCCGGTTCGGCGCGGCGTAGAGGGCGCGGGCGAAGTTCGAGGCGTGCTCCGTGAACGCGCCGTCCGAGTGGCAGTGCGTCCAGGTCATGATCGAGAAGGCGTTCAGCCGGCCGTCCTTTTCCGCGCCCAGGCGAACGCGCTGGAGCGTCGCCGGACGGTGGATCGTGCCGTGCATCATCTGCTGGCGCGTGAAGGCCACCTTCACCGGGCGGCCCAGTTCGCGGGCGGCCAGCGCCGCCAGCGTCAGGTCGTCGTAGGTCTGGCCCTTCCCGCCGAAGCCGCCGCCGATGTAGCGGGTCAGCAGGCGGACGTCGTCGCGCCCGATGCCCAGCGTCTCGGCCAGGCCGTGCTGGGCCGGCTTCACCATCTGGACCGAGGTGTGGACGACGCAGCGGTCGGGTCCTTCCCACCAGGCCAGCGAGGCGCAGGGCTCCATCTGGCAGTGGTTCTGGATCGGCGTGGTCCAGGTCTCGTCCACCCGCACCGGCGAGGTCTTGAAGCCGGCCTCGAAGTCGCCGACCTCGACGTCCTTCTCGCCGGGCGGGTCGACGGCGTCGATCAGGCGTCCCTGGAAGTCCACGTTCGGGGTCTCGGCGTCGTAGCTGAGCTGCACGAGATGCGAGGCGGCGACTGCGTTCTCCAGCGTGTCGGCGACCACGAAGGCCACCGGCTGGCCCCAGTAGGTGACCTGGTCGCCATCCAGCGCCGGCCTCGAACCCGCGGTGCTCCGCGGATGGGCCTTGGCGCCCTTGGCCGGCTGGGCGGGGACGTTCTCGTGCGTCCAGACGGCGAGTACGCCCGGCGAGGCCTTCGCGGCCGCGAGGTCGGCGCCGGCGACCCGGCCGCGGGCGATGGTGGCGCCGATCATCACGCCGTAGGCCGGCGGCGACGGCGGCTGCACCTCGTAGGCATAGGGCGCCGTGCCCGTGACCTTCAGCGGCCCTTCGTAGCGATCGACGCCCTTGCCGATCAGGCCGGCGCGGTTCGCCTTGACCGGATTGGGCGTGGCTTCCCAGTCGGTGACCGAGCTCATGCGCCCCTCCCGCCCATCTTGTTGTTTCGCGCTTCGTCGACGGCCGCCGCGGCGAGGCGGGCGACCAGCGGGATCTTGAAGTCGTTGCGGCCCCGCGGGCTCGCGCCCTCCAGTTCCCGGCCGATGGCCTCGGCGGGGGAGGCCCCGGCCTTGAGCGCGCCTTCGGCCTGCGACGCGCGCCATGG
Organism: Phenylobacterium sp.; assembly: GCF_016793285.1. Lineage (GTDB taxonomy): Bacteria > Pseudomonadota > Alphaproteobacteria > Caulobacterales > Caulobacteraceae > Phenylobacterium. The sequence continues at coordinate 5,474 of NZ_JAEUMO010000118.1, read as the reverse complement.
CTTCAGGGCCACCATGCCGAACGCCAGGTTCCCGCCGGCCACCGCCACGCTGGCGAGGCCGCCGGCGTAGGACGCCCGGTCGCGGACCTTGCGGTAGGCCTGCCCGCCGGCCGGCGGCGGCGGCAGGGTCACCGCGGTGATCAGTTCCCCCGGCACGAGGACGGTCTCGACGTGGGGCATGTCGCCGGGCAGGCGGTGCAGGTCCGTCACCGGGATCGAGCGGGCGTCACCCGACGGCGAGACGGTCTCGACGCGGGCGTTCAGCGCCGCCAGCGCCACGGCCATGTCCGAGGTGTGGGTAGCGATGCAGGCGGTGCTGGCGCCGAAGATCGCGGCGTTCCGATTCAGGCCCTCCAGCGCGCCGCAGCCCGAGCCGGGCTGGCGCTTGTTGCAGGGTTTCGAGGTGTCGTAGAAGTAGGCGCAGCGGGTCCGCTGGAGCAGGTTGCCGCCGACGCTGGCCTTGTTGCGAAGCTGCGGCGAGCCGCCGGCCAGGATCGCCTGCGACAGCACCGGGTAGCGCGCGCGGACCTGCGCATCGGCGGCGACGGCGGTGTTGGTCGCCGCGGCGCCGATCGTGAGGCCGCCCTCGGGCGTGGGCGCGATCGCCGCCATGGGCAGACGGCCGACGTCGATCAGGTGCGCGGGCTGCTCGATCTCGAGCTTCATCAGGTCCAGCAGGTTCGTGCCGCCGGCGATGAAGCGCGCGCCCCTGGTCAGCGCTGCGGCCTTGGCGGCCGCCGCAGGGCTTTCCGCCCGCTCGTAGGTGAACGCCTTCACGCCATCTGCTCCGCGGCCTGGCGGATGGCCGCCACGATCTGCGGATAGGCCGAGCAGCGGCAGATGTTTCCGCTCATCCGCTCGCGGATCTCGTCGTCGGTCAGTTCCGGCCGGGCGCCCGGCGGCGTCTCCTGACTGGGCTGGCCGGCTTCCAGCTCGGCCAGCAGGCCCAGCGTCGAGCAGATCTGGCCGGGCGTGCAGTAGCCGCACTGGAACGCGTCCTGGTTCAGGAACGCCGCCTGCACCGGGTGCAGCCTGTCGGGCGTGCCGACCCCCTCGATCGAGACGACCTCGTCGCCGTCGTGCATGACCGCAAGCGACAGGCAGGCATTGATCCGCACGCCGTTGACCAGGACCGTGCAGGCCCCGCACTGGCCGTGGTCGCAGCCCTTCTTGGCGCCCGTGAGCTTCAGGATCTCGCGCAGCGCGTCGAGCAGCGTCGTGCGTGGGTCGAGGTCGAGCGACCGCGCCTCGCCGTTGACGGTGATGGTCGTCCGCAACCCGTCCCCTCCTCATTCACCCGCTCATCCCCCGCGCATGCGGGGACCCAGGCTTTTCTTGTCTCTCGCCTCCCCGGCGCCGCGACCGAGGCCGGCCACGCTGGAGCAGCAAGTCTGGCTCCCCGCATGCGCGGGGACGAGCGCAGTTTAGGTCAGCCCTCGCCCGGCGCCAGCGCCTTGACCGAGAGCGCGTGCAACGGCCCGGCCAGTTCGTCGGCCAGGGCATGGTAGACCAGGCGTTGCCGCGCCACGCGGGCCACGCCCGCGAACGCCGGCGACTCGATCGTCACGTTGAAATGGCTCTCGCCGCCTTCGCGCGCGCCGGCATGGCCCGCGTGCCGGTCCGAGTCGTCGACGATCTCCAGCCGTATGGGCTGGAAGGCCGCCGTCAGCTTCTCCTGAATGGCATCAAATATGGCGCCCATCGGCGACACCTTCAATTCTTGTACGGAAGTTTCTGCGCCTCATACTCCGCGCATGCCCGGCGCGTTTCAATACAAGCCCAAGTTCGTGGATATCCGCATCCGGCCGCCGTCCGAGAACGACGCGTCGGCGGAGGATGTCCATGCGCTGAAGCCGGGCGAACGCGCCTGCGACCATCCCGGCTGCCGCCGGGCGGCGACGGCGCGGGCGCCGAAGGCCCGCGACCTGCTGCACGAGCACTACTGGTTCTGCCAGCCGCACGCGGCCGAATACAATCGCAACTGGAACTTCTTCGCGGGCCTGCCCGAGGCCGAGGTCCGCCGCCGCCAGCAGGAAGAGATGATGACCGGCGGCCGTCCCACCTGGGAGATGAAGGCCGGCCGGATGAGCCGCGAGAGCGCCGCCTTCACCGCCAAGTTCGGCGCCGGCCAGGGCTATCGCGACCCGTTCAACATGTTCGGCGGCGGCGGGGCGCAGGCGCGCCGGCCCGAGCCGCAGGGGCGCAGCCTGGGCAAGATCGAGCGCAACGCGCTGGCCGACCTCGACCTCGACGAGGACGCCGACGGCCCGAAAATCCGCGCCCGCTACACCGAGCTGGTGCGCAAGCTCCACCCCGACGCCAACAACGGCGACCGCGCGGGCGAGCACCGCCTGCAACGGGTCATCCGCTCGTACCAGGCGCTCCGCAAGGCAGGCATGGTCTAGCGGGGCCTGGCCTCGATGAGGCGGCGCGGCGCGGCGGTGCGAATCACCTGCAGGAGCTCGAAGCCGGCCTCGGCCAGCAGGTCGCGGTACTGCGCCTCGGTGCGTTCGCGGCCGCCGTTCCGGACCATCATCAGAAGGTCGATCATGGCGTCGTTGCGGTCGAGGACGCCGGCGGCCGGCTGCTCGGCGAGCACGCGCTCGACGAGCACGAGCCGCGCGGCCGGGGTCATGGCGCGGCGGACGGATTGCAGCAGCCTCAGCGCCGCCTCAGGGGGCCAGTCGTGCAGCACGGCGGAGAGCACGTAGACGTCGCCGCCTCCGGGCACGGCGTCGAAGGCGTCGCCGCCGACGGCCTCGCAACGGCCGGCAAGGCCCTCCTGCGCGATGAACGCCCGCGCCTTCTCCGCCACGGGCGGCAGGTCGAAGACCAGGCCGCGGGCCTGCGGATGCGCCGCCAGGATCTGCGCCATCAGCCGACCGACGCCGCCGCCGACGTCGATCACGAGCCCTGCGAACGGATAGGCCGCCGCCGTCACCGGGCCGGTGGCGTCGGCCATCGCGGCCATCGACGCGTCGAACTCCGCGGCCAGCGCCGGATCGCGGGCGTAGAGGTCGAAGCTGGCGCCGACGCCCAGTTGATGGGTCACCGCGGGCAGGCCGCCGCGCACCGTCTCGTGCAGGCCGCGGACGCTCTGCCAGATGTCGTCGCCGGCATAGTTGCGCGCGATCGGGCCGAAGCCGCCGGGACCGTCGCCGAGCCGGGCGCCAAGGTCCGTGAGGCGGAAGCGGCCGTCGGGCTCCAGCACGGCCAGATCCAGCGTCGCGGCCGCGCGCAGCAGGCGCTCCAGCGCATCGGCGGCCACGCCTGCCGATGCGGCGAGGTCGCCGGCGCGGTGCGCGTCATGGCCCATGCGGTCGGCCAGCCGCAGCTCCGCGAGCGTGCGCGCCACCTGTGCGGCCATCCCGCCCAGCAGCAGCCCCATCAGCCGTGTCGTGGGCGTCTCGTCGGCCATCGTCGTCCCTCGCAAGCCACAGGCCGGAAAGCGGATGACGATTCCGGCCACCCCGCCTAGCCTCGCCGGCGCACGGGGTCACGACGCACGGGGTCACGGCGCACGGGCGCGCGGAGGGGCGGATGAAGGTCTGGGGGCTGGCGGCCGGCGCGGCCGTCTGCGCGCTGATGGTGCTGGCGCCGGCGCCGCAAGGTCTCAGCCCAGAGGGCTGGCGGGTCGCCGCGGTGCTGGCCCTGGTGCTGATCTGGTGGCTGACCGAGGCGCTGCCGCTGGCCGTGACGGCGGTGACGCCGTTCATCCTCTATCCGCTGCTGGGCGTGGCGCCGGCCGACCAGGTCGCGCGCTGGTACGCCTCGCCGCTGATCGGGCTGGTGTTCGGGGGCGCGATGATCGGGGTGGCGCTGGCCAAGTACGGCCTGCACCGCCGGTTGGCCCGCGTGGCGGTGCGGCTGGGCGGCGGCGGGCCACGGCGGCTGGTGCTGGCGCTGATGATCGCCTCGGCGCTCATCGGCATGTGGATGGTCGCCACCATCGTCACGATCATCATGCTGCAGGCGGCGGTGGCCGTGCTGGCCGCGGCGCTGCGCGACGACCCGGACTCGCACGATGCGCGCCAGTTCACCCGCGCCGTCGCCATCGCGGTGGCCTACGGCGCCGGCATCGGCAGCCAGGCGAGCCTCGTGGCCGCGCCAGCCAACGCCATCGGCGCGGGCCTCATCGCCGAACAGACCGGCTACCGCATCGAATTCGCCGAGTGGCTGACCTACGGCCTGCCGTTCGCCGCGGCCGGCCTCGCGGTGGCGTGGCTGGTGATCGTGGGCGTGGCCTTCCGCTTCCGCGTCGCCCTGCCCGACCGTGCGACGCTGGTCGCGGCGCTGGACGGCGGCGACGAGGCGCCCGGGCCGCAGGGCCGCGTCCTGGCCGTGGCCATGCTGGCGCTCCTGGGCCTCATCGCCCTGCCCTGGGCGAAGCCGTACCTGCCGCAGGTCACCGACGCGGCGGTCGTGCTGACGGCGGCGCTGCTGCTGTTCCTGCTGCCGAGCGGGGCGGCGAAGGGCGAGCGCCTGCTGAGCTGGGACGACACCAGGTCCGCGCCCTGGTCGGTGTTCTTCGTGATGGGGGCTGCGTTCGTGCTGGCGGCGGGCCTCAACGAGACGGGGCTCGCCAGGTGGCTGGCCGCCCCGCTGGGCGGGCTGGCAGGCGCGCCGGTCTGGCTGGCGTTCCTGGGGCTGGTGGCGGGCTTCGCGCTCCTGACGGAGGTGGTAAACAACTTCGCCTGCACCGCCATCGCGGTCCCCGCCGCCGTGGTGGTGGCGACCGCGCTGGGGACAGATCCCGTCCCGTTCGCCGTGGCGGTGACCCTGGCGTCGGGCGGCGGCTACATCGTGCCGGGGCCGCCCTGGCTGGCGCTGGCGGTGGGTGTGCCGGGCGTGCGGCCGGCCGACCTGGCGCGGGGTGGCGTCTGGATGGTGGCCATCGTGCCGGTGCTGATCGCGCTGGCCTGCCTCGTCGGCCGCTAGCGCCCTCGCCCCGCATGCGGCAAGGTCGCGCCGACGCCGCAAAGAGCGCGATGGGTGGGAAGATGCATGCAGGTTTTCGGGGCGCCGCGCGCCTCGTCGGTTCCGTCCTGGCCCTGACGCTGCTCAGCACAGGCGCGGCCCACGCGGCCAAGGCGCCGCCGAAACAGCTCGAACTCTACGCCATCGACTGCGGCCGCCTGCCCGTCCCGAACGCCGACGGCTTCGCGGACGACGGGTCGTACAAGGGCCTGTCGCGGACCCTGGTCGTTCCCTGCTACCTGATCCGCCACCCGAAGGGCGACCTCGTCTGGGATACCGGCACGCCGGCGTCGAAGGAGGCGCTGCTGGGCGGGCTGAAGGCGCTGGACCTGGAACCGGCCGACATCGAGTTCATCTCGGTCTCGCACAGCCACTTCGACCACATCGGCAACGCCGGGCTGTTCGCCGGCTCGACCTGGATCGTCGACCCCGACGAGAAGGCCTACGCCTTCCGGCCGCAGTCGCGCGCCGCCGGAGCCCAGTTCGCCGCCTACTCG
>NZ_JAEUMO010000081.1 GCF_016793285.1 Phenylobacterium sp. | reverse complement strand
TCCTCGGCCTCGAGGGCGGCGGTGAAACTGGATTGCTCCAGCGAGGCGTCGAACGAGCGCTTGCTGACGCGCAGCGCGTCCGGTGCGGCCTTCAGCATCTCCCGCGCCATCGTCTCGGCGTGACTGTCCAGGTCGTCCTCGCCGGTGACCGCCGAGACCAGGCCCGACGACAGGGCGTCCGCCGCGCGGATCGGGCGGTTGGTCAGCAGCGTCTCCCGCGCCTTCGACAGCCCGATCATCCGCTGCAACCGCCAGGCGACGCCGAGTTCGGTCCCCGAGAGCCCGATGGCGATGAAGGCCGGGTAGAAGGCCGCGCTCTCGCTGGCCACGATCACGTCGCAGGCCAGCGCCATCGCCATGCCGCCGCCGGCCGCCGCGCCGCGCACCGCGGCGATCAGCGGCTGCGGGCAGGCGCGCATGGCGCCCATCAGATCGCGCAGCACCCAGTCGCCGCGCGGTCCGTCCTGGAGCGCGTCGGGCTGCCCCATCGCCTTCAGGTCGGCGCCGGCGCTGAACCCGCGGCCCGCGCCACGCAGGATCACGACGCGGACGTCGCGGTTCCGCCGCAGGCCCTCGAAGTGCGCCAGCAGGCCCTCGGCCATCGGCTGGTTCAGCGCGTTCAGCCGGTCGGGCCGGCTCATGGTGACCCGCTGCAGGCCCTCGCCCAGATCTTCGACCGCAAGGGTGTCCATGGCGCCTCTCCCGTGTTCCTGGGCCGACCATGTCGCCGCGCGCCGCCCGCGGCAACGGCGCCGTCGCGTCAGCAACGCGGCGCGTCGAAATTCGGGTGGCGTGGCATTCCACGTTCTGCCAAGTCGGACGCATGACCGACGTCGCCGAGTTCGCCCACATCATCCCACCGCAGCAGGCGCGCTCGCAGCGGTTCCTGATGAAGGTGCTGGAGGCGGCCGAGACGATCCTGCGGCGCGATGGCGTCGAAGGGCTGACCATGCCGGCGGTCGCTCAGGAGGCCGGCGTCTCGGTAGGCGGCATCTACCGCCGGTTCGAGACCAAGCAGGACCTGCTGCGCGCCATCAAGGACCGGTTCCTCACCCGCGCCGAGCAGTCGGTGGCCGACGCCCTGGACGGGCGGCTGAAGAGCCTCGACGACGTCGTGACGAACTTCATCGACACCCTCCTGAAGGGCGGCCCCGGCGCCGACCTCTTCGGCCTGATGGTCGAGAGCAAGACCAACGACCCGTCCATGCGCGACCGCGGGAACGCGACGGCCAGCCGCCTGCGTGACTCGCTGGCCACCGCGCTGGAACCGCACCGCGCCGAGATCGCCCACGACGATCCGGACGCGGCCATCGACTGGGCTGTGTTCATCCTGATCTCGGCGATCATGCGCCGCCTGCGCGGCCATGCCAGCCCGGCGGCGGCGCTCTCCTGGTCCGCCATGCGCCGCGAGTTGGCGCGGATGGTGATCGCCTACCTGAAGACGGCCGCCTGAGACGATCCCCACCCGAGGGAATTCCGCTCGCCCGGTTGGGGAATCCGCGTGCGGCCAAGCTTGGCTTGAGCGAGATCAAGGCGACGGCGCCGTGGGGGAGGTCCCGTATTCGGACAACCTGGGGAACTCATCATGTTGAAGTGGAAGAGTGCGCTCGTGGGCGCGAGCCTCGCGATCCTGGCCGCCGGCGCGGCCCAAGCCGGCGTGACGCCGTATGACGCCCCCGGCGTCGCCCTGTCTCCGGCGTTCGGCCCGCTGGCCTCGGGCGGCGAGCTCGGCGCCAACTACATCGATTTCGGCATCGACTTCACCTACGGCGGGGTCGAGGGCTACTTCGATGACGGCGACATCTATGAATTCGGCGGCGTGAACTCGGGCAACGACGTCGACCTTCTGTCGCCGGTCGACGGCCGCATCGTGCAGCTCGGCACGCTGCTCCAGGGCTTCACCAACTACTTCTACGCCGAGGCCGGCTACGCCGACTTCGGGTCGCTGACGCTGGATCTGTTCGACGTCAACGGCGACCTCATCACCTCGGTCCTGAACGGCGCGCCGCTCGGACCCCACGGCCGCAGCACCTTCGAGGTCCACGCCAACGGGATCGCGGCGTTCCGCATCTCGGGGAACGACACCTTCGGCGTGGCCGAAATCCGCATCGCGCCGGAAGGCGCGGGCGTGCCCGAGCCCTCGACCTGGGCGTTGATGATCGCCGGCTTCGGCGCGGCCGGCGCCATGCTGCGCCGCCGCCGTTCGGCGCTGGCCTGATCGCGATCCAGGGCCTCCGACGGTTCGCTTGAACCGTCGAAGGCCCGAGATCTCTGCTTGGGAACAATCGGCTTCCCGACCTCGACCAACCCGAGCGCCGAGGGCCTAGCTCGTCGGGGCGCGGCGGTCCGCCCAGCAGGCGTGCGTGCCTGACGAGATCCGGTGCGGCAGGATGATCCGGCAGACCGGGCCGGCCCCGATGTCGGCCGCGTCGACCACCACGCACTCCGAGCGGTTCTCGACCATGTCGGTGACGAAGCTCACCAGATAGCCGTCGTCCTCGGCCGTGGCGCCCACGCGCGGGGCGAACGGCGCCTCCGAGCCATAGCGGCCCTCGCCGAACGGGAGGCTCCAGGAACGACCGCTCTCCAGGTCGTGCTTCACGATCCCCGTGAACAGGAACCAGCCCGGCTTGGCGGTCGTGGAATAGGCGTAGCGGCCCTTCGCGCCCGCGATTCCCTGGTTGAACGTGCCGAACTCGAGGATGCGGTCGTCGAGCGGACCCTCCTTCGTCTCGCCGGTCTTCAGGTTGAAGCGCCAGCGCCAGAGCTTCGGCTTCATCGAGTGCTCGTCGAGATAGGCCATCATCTGGCCCAGCCGCCCGAAGCCCTCCAGCGGCGGCGGCGCGGGGTCTTCCTGGAAGTAGCCGTCGAGGACGACCTCGTCGCCCTCCTCGTAGGCGTTCAGCCAGTGCAGCACGTAGCAGGGCCGGGCCTCGAACCAGCGGATATCCTCGGGCCCGCCGTAGCGCGGGATCAGAGCGAAGCGGCTCGGCATGTCCGGGTGGAACCGCGCCGCATGGATGCCGCGGGGCAGCAGGTCTTCCTGCCAGAACAGGGGCAGGTCGTTCAGGATCGACCAGTTGCGCGTGAACGCCATGTCGTGCGGCAGCCGCGGCCCGGGCAGCGGGATCGGCACGTAGTGCTTCAGCCGGTTGTCGGGCCCCACCACGCCATAGTGCATGTAGGGCGGCGTCTTCGAATAGTTGAAGAACAGGAGTTCGCCGCTCGCCTCGTCCACCTTCGGATGCGCCGAGATGCCGTCGGGCGGGACCCAGCCCTCGACGCCCAGGTCGGCCAGGGTCTCCGGATCGAGCCGGTAGCCCTCTCCGCACTGGTAGAAGGTCGAGAGGATCCGGCCCGCGTGGACCACGACGTCGGTGGAGGACGAGTCCTTCAGGCCGCCCTGCGCGCCCCAGCCGGGCCGCTTCGACTTGCTCGGATGCTCGGCCAGCCCGGCCCAGAGCGCCTCGCGGGCCTCCGCCTCCGCGGCGAAGCCCTTCGTGCGGACGAAGCGGTTGCGGTAGCTGGCCTTGCCGTCCTGGAAGCCGACCGCGTGGATCATCCCGTCGCCGTCGAACGGGTGGTAGAGGCCGATCGGGTGATGCACCGGGTTCTCGGTGTTGCGCAGGTAGATGCCGTCCAGGTCCTTCGGAATCTCGCCGATCACCGGCATGTCGGTGGCGTCCCATTCCTCGTGCGTCGGGGTCCAGGCGCCGGTCATGTAGGGGTGGTCGACGTCGGGACGGATCGTCGAGGCGACGCGGTTCACGAGGGTGGCCGGCATGGGTTCGCTCCGGGTTCGCCCCGAGGTTCCCACCGCCGGCGCGGCCACGCAACGACCGCGGCGGCGCCGCGACTCAGGCGTCGTGCGGCCGCAGCGTGTGCGCGACGTGGAACGAGCCGGAGTGGCTGAGGACGATCCAGTCGCCGGTGTGCGCGACCACGGGTCCCTCGGGCGTCAGCACCTGGACGGCGGCCGCCTCGGCGACCGAGCGGGCCTCGTCGCCCAGCCACTGCCAGAGCACCGCCCAGTTCTTCCGATCGTGCGCCGGGGGAACCCGAAGCGCCGCTCCATGGTCGAAGGGGGGGTGCAGTTGGATGACGCGCATGGCCCTTGGGAATCACGACTCTTCGGACCCGCAGTTCCGCGGTGTTTCGGTTACCAAGACCTTGACCGCCGCCGACGGTCGCAGCGGTCGCCCATTTGACCCCCTGGTTGAACGGTGATCGCCTGAGGGCTGAAAAAGCTTTGCAGTTCCAACACAAAGGCTTTTAGTCGCAACTTGGGCTTGCGGTGTCGGACGGGGACACTGCTCAAGGGAAGGGGAATAGAATGGCGGAGGTGTCTACCAAGGCGCCGGATCCGATGGACATCGCGCTCGGGGCCGCGGTGCGTATCCGCCGGCGGACGATCGGGATGTCGCAGGAGGCGCTGGCCGAGCAGTGCGGGGTCAGCTTCCAGCAGATCCAGAAGTACGAGAACGGCGCGAACCGCATCTCGTTCTCGCGCCTCGTGCAGATCGCGCGGGCGCTGCGCTGCCGCGTGACCGACCTGATGGATGTGTTCGACGGCGCCGACAAGGAGACCGCCGAGGATCTCGACCTCCTCACCCGGATGCGCACGCCGGGCGCGCTCGAACTGCTGACCGCGTTCGAGAAGCTGCAGCCGGAAGTTCGCGGCTCGCTGGTGAACCTGGTCCGGACCCTGACGGCCCAGCAGGCCATCGCCGAGAAGCAGTCCATCCACGCCTGAGCGCCTCCCCTCCCCCTCGTGGGGAGGATTTGCGTTCACCCTCCGGCCAGCGCCTTCTCGACCACCGCGCGGGGTTCCGCCGCCGACCAGTCCGCGTCGCCGGCGACGCGGGCCGCCTCATGGCCGTCCCGGCCGTAGATCACGGTGGTCGGGAAGCCAGGCGCGTCGACCTTGAACGGCAGCTTCATGTCGCGGTCGTGGTAGAACTTCAGCGGGGCGTTCTGGCTGATGAACAGGCGCGCCTGGGTGGCCTTCTCGGCGCTGTCGATCGACACCACCACCACCTCCACGCCCTTGCCTTCGTAGTCCCTGGCAAGCTTGGCGAGCGTGGGCATCTCGATCTTGCAGGGGCCGCACCAGGTGGCCCAGACGTTCAGCACCACGACCTTGCCCCTGAAGTCTGCGAGCTTCACCGGCTTGCCGGCCTCGTCGTAGAAGGCGTAGTCCGGCGCGGGCGTCGGGGTCTCGGGCGTCGAGAGCTTGCTGGCGAACGCAGCGGCCTGCTGGGCGGCCGGCTTCGGCGCCGGCGCGCTCGGCGCGGTCGGCGCCGTGTTGTTTGAAGCCTGAGCGATGATGTAGACAACCGCCGCGACGCCAAAGACGGCGGCGCCCCCGAGGGCCCAGGTCAGGAGCCCGCCCTTGGGCTTCCCAGCATCCGGCGTCGGACTTTCGCTCATATGACCTCGTCATCCTCAGGCCCGCCCAAGCGCGCGACCCCGGCGGGGCAGGCGATGTGGGGCGGAAGGTTCACGGCGAAACCCGCCGAGCTGATGCAGGCGATCAACGTCTCCATCGGCTTCGACAGGCGCCTGGCGGCGCAGGACCTCGCCGGCTCCCGCGCGCACGCCGCGATGTTGCGCAAGGCCGGCGTGATTACAAGCCAGGACGAAGCGGCCATCCAGGGCGGGCTCGACACGATCGAGGGCGAGATCGCCGCCGGGACGTTCCCGTTCCGCGAGGAATTCGAGGACATCCACATGAACGTGGAGGCCCGGCTGCGCGAGCTGATCGGGCCGGCGGCCGGGCGGCTGCACACGGCGCGCTCGCGCAACGACCAGGTGGCGCTCGACTTCCGCATGTGGGTCCGCGACGCTTGCGACCGCACCATCGGCCAGCTCAAGGCGCTGCAGGCGGCGCTGGTCGCCCAGGCCGAGGCGCACGCCGACACCCTGATGCCCGGCTTCACCCACCTGCAGCCGGCCCAGCCCGTCACCTTCGGCCACCACCTGATGGCCTATGTCGAGATGTTCGGCCGCGACGCCGGCCGCTTCGCCGACGCCCGGCGGCGCATGAACGAAAGCCCCCTCGGCGCCGCGGCGCTGGCGGGATCGCCCTTCCCCATCGACCGCGAGATGACGGCGAAGGCGCTCGGCTTCGACCGGCCGACCGCCAACTCGCTGGACAGCGTCTCGGACCGCGACTTCGCGCTGGAGTCGCTGGCCGCGGCGACGCTCTGCGGCGTCCACCTTTCGCGGCTAGCCGAGGAGATCGTGATCTGGACGACGCCGCAGTTCGGCTTCATCCGGCTCTCCGACGCCTTCACCACCGGCAGCTCGATCATGCCGCAGAAGAAGAACCCCGACGCCGCCGAGCTGGTGCGCGCCAAGGTCGGGCGGCTGATGGGCTCGTTCACCCAGCTCAGCATCGTCATGAAGGGCCTGCCGCTCGCCTATTCGAAGGACATGCAGGAGGACAAGGTCCCCACGTTCGAGGCCTTCGACGCCCTGGAGCTCAGTCTGCTGGCCATGGCCGGCATGGTGGCCGACCTGGAGCCGGTGGCGCCGCGCATGGCGCAGGCGGCCGGCGCGGGCTTCTCCACCGCCACCGACCTCGCCGACTGGCTGGTGCGCACGCTGGACCTGCCGTTCCGAGACGCCCACCACGTCACGGGCGCGGCGGTGAAAAAGGCCGAGGAGCTGGGCTGCGACCTCTCGGAACTGCCGCTCAGCGAACTGCAGGCGCTGTCGCAGGGCATCGGCCCCGACGTCTACGAGGTGCTGACGCCGCGGGCATCCGCGGCCAGCCGGAAGAGTTATGGTGGCACCGCGCCGGATCAGGTCCGCGCGCAGATCAAGCGTTGGAAGGACATCCTGGCATGACCCCCCGCACACTCATTCTGGCGAGCGCGCTGCTGCTGGCGGCCGGCCTCGCGGGCTGCGGCAAGGTGGGCCAGTTGGAGCGGCCCGGCCCGCTGTTCGGCGCCGAGCGCAACACCACCAAGGACGCCGACGACGCGCAGCGCCAGCAGGACCCGTCGCGCCCCGTCGACACCGTCGACCCGCGCGACCGCTCGACCGACCCGGCCCCCCCGCGCACCCTGCCGATCCCGGGCACCAGCAGCGGCCCCGGCGGCGTCGCCCCGCCGTCGGCGCTCCCCGACCCCTATTCCAATCCGCGCTGATGAATCACTTCGAGCTTCTGCCGAGCGCAGACGGGGAGGGCGAGCTCGCGTGTGAAGGCGTTCCGCTGAGCCGCATCGCCGCGGCCGTGGGCACGCCGGTCTACGTCTACTCGTCGGCGACGCTGGAACGGCACTACACCGTGCTGCGCGACGCCCTGGTCGGCGCGGGCCTGAAGGACCCGCTGATCGCGTTCGCGGTGAAGGCGAACTCCAACGTCGCGGTGCTGCGGACGCTGGCGGCGCTGGGCGCTGGAGCCGACGTGGTGTCCGAGGGCGAGGTGCGTCGCGCGCTGGCGGCCGGCGTACCGCCCGGGCGGATCGTCTTCTCCGGCGTCGGCAAGACCGAGGCCGAGGTCGAGTTCGCCGTCCGGACGGGGGTGGCCGAGATCAACGTCGAGTCCGAGCCCGAGCTGCACCTGATCAACCGCGTCGCCCAGCGGCTGGGCCTGCGCCAGCCGGTCGCCATCCGCGTCAATCCCGACGTCTCGGCGGGGGGCCACGCCAAGATCGCCACCGGCAAGTCCGAGAACAAGTTCGGCGTCAGCTTCTCCGAGGCCGAGCGGCTCTACGCCAACGCCGCCAACATGGCGGGCGTGCGCCCCATCGGCGTGGCCTGTCACATCGGCAGCCAGATCACCGACCTCGCGCCGATGGAGGCGGCCTTCACGAAGATGCGCGGCCTCGTCGAGCGCATCCGTGGCGAGGGCCTGCCCCTGGAGCGCCTGGACCTCGGCGGCGGCCTGGGGGCGCCCTACTTCAACTCGCCCACGCCGCCGTCGCCCGACGACTATGCGGCGATGATCGCGCGGGCGACGAAGGGCCTCGACGTGCAGTTCGCCTTCGAGCCCGGCCGGATGATCGCCGCCAACGCCGGCGTCCTGCTCGCCCGCGTCGTCCACGTCCACGAGCGCCCCGAAGGCCGCAGGTTCCTGGTGCTGGACGCGGCGATGAACGATCTGATCCGCCCGGCCATGTACGACGCCTTCCACGATATCCGCCCGGTGAAGCCCCGCGCGGGCGAAGCGGCGACCTACGACGTGGTCGGCCCGGTCTGCGAGACCGGCGACACCTTCACCCGCGACCGCGCCCTGTCACCGCTGGAAGGCGGCGACCTGGTGGCGTTCATGAGCGCCGGCGCCTACGGCGCAGCCATGGCCAGCGAGTACAACTCGCGCCTGCTGGTCCCGGAGGTGCTGGTGAAGGGCGACCGATTCGCCGTGGTCCGCCCGCGGCCGACCTACGACGACATGCTGGCCCGGGAGGCCGCCGCCCCGTGGCAGAGCTGAGCCGCCGCACCGCGATCCTCACGGCCGCCGCGGCCGCGGCCCTGCCCGCGCCGGCGCTGGCCAGGGCCCGCTGGGACCGCGACGGGCTCGGCGCCGTCCGCGCCGAGGCCAGGGCGCTGGAGGTGAAGGGGCTGGTCGTTCTCTCGGGCGGCAAGACGGTCGTGTCCGACGGCGACGTGACGGCGGCAGACCGCATCGCCTCCTGCCGCAAGTCGTTCCTGTCGGCGCTCTACGGCATGGCGGTGCGCGACTCCCGCATCGACCTCGACCTGACCCTGAAGGACGTCGGCATCGACGACTACCAGCCGCTGACGCCGGTGGAGCTCAAGGCCACGGTCCGCGACCTTTTGCAGGCCCGCTCGGGCGTCTACATCCCCTCGTCGGCCGAGACGCCGGCCATGAAGGCCGCGCGGCCGGCCCGCGGCAGCCATCCCCCAGGAACCTTCTGGTACTACAACAACTGGGATTTCAACGTCCTGGCCGAGATCTACCAGCGCCTGACCGGCCTCTCGTTCTTCACGGCGTTCGAACACTATCTCGCCCGGCCGCTGGGCTTCCAGGACTACGACCCGCTGAAGCACGGCCGCTTCGCCTACGATGCGAACGCGCCGCGGTTCGCGGCCTACAACCTGTGGCTCTCGGCGCGCGACATGGCGAAGTTCGGCCAGCTCTTCCTGCAGGAGGGCCGCTGGCAGGGCCGCGAGATCGTGCCGCAGGCCTGGGTGGCCGAGAGTACGCGGGTGGTCTCGCGCGCCGGCGGCTCGGGCATTCTGAGCGGCTATGGCTACATGTGGTGGGCCGACGCCGATCCGGCGGCCAGCGGCCTGCCGCCCGGAAGCTATGCCGCCGCCGGCAACGGCGGGCGCTACATCGCCGTCATGCCGGCCATCGACACCGTGGTGGCCATCCAGTCCTGGGAGCGCGAGGGTCAGCCGCAGGCGAAGCTCTACACCCAGGCCGGCGCACTGGACGGCCTGCTGAAGCGGCTGGTCGCCGCGCGCCGGCTCTAGACTACCCGCCACCGGCGAATGACGCTCTCCTGTCAGGTGAGTCCGCGTTTTCGCGCGGACGACCCGTGCGAAGCTGGTTCCCCACGCATGGAGTCACGCATGACCTCGAAGCTCTTCGCCGCCGCCGTCGCCACGGCCGCCCTCGCCGCCGCCTCGCAGGCCGGCGCGGTGACGGTGAACTGGGCCGACTGGACGGCGCAGACCTCGGGCACGCACGTCGACGGGACCATCACGGTCGGCTCCGACATGGTCGACGTCGACTACGACGGCGCCATCTACTTCACCCAGACGAACGGCGGCACGGACTTCTGGTTGGACACCGGCTACACCCAGGGCGTCGTGAACCGCCCGACGGGCACGGACCTGATCGCCCTCGACGGCGGCGGCCTGAAGACCATCACGTTCAGCCAGGCGGTGGTGAACCCGTACCTCGCCTTCACGAGCTGGAACAACAACACCGTCAACTTCAGCGCGCCCTTCACGATCGTGAGCCAGGGCTGCGGATACTGGGGTTGCGGCACGTTCTCGCCGAACATCACCAACACCGGCTTCTTCGGCTCGGGCGAGGTCCACGGCGTCCTGCAGTTCCAGGGCACGTTCACGTCGCTGACCTTCACCGACTCGAGCGAGCTGTGGCACGGCTTCACCGTCGGCATCGGCGGCGTCTCGACGGGCGTGCCCGAGCCGGCGACCTGGGGCCTGATGATCCTCGGCTTCGGCGCGGCGGGCGCCATGCTCCGCAGCCGCCGGCGCGCGGTGGCTGCGTAAGACGAATCCACATTCAGGCGGCCTGAGTTTCGATCTCCCTTCCTCCTCGACAGAGGAAGGGGTCTCCACCGGGCGACGGCGGGGCGTTGATGTGGGCTGGAGCCTATCGGGCGCCTATGACCCTCGAACAGCCGGCTCCTGTCTCTAAGCGACCACCGCCACCATGCCCGCCGTCCGCGCCCGAACCTCAGGCGAGGCCAGGCATGTCGTGACCGCTTCGTATCCGGCGGACCCCGGATAGGGCGCTACACGCATCGGCAGGCCGTGATTGGCCGGGCAGTAGACGATGGCCTCGTCCACGCCGACGGCGCTCAGGTCCAAGATCGCGGTGGACCGCGTCTGCAGGATCAGAGGCGGGCCCCCAGGGCCGCGCCGCCGCAGGTGGGCGATGAGGGCTTCCTGCGTAGCTTCGTCCAGCTTGTCCTCGATGAGATCAATGACGATCGCCGAAGCGGCGCCTTGCGCCAGTCCGGCGATCAGCCGACGCAGCGGCTCACTGTCCACCGCCCCGTCGGCGACCAGGGTGGCAATAGTTATTCCATCGGCTCGCGCCGGATCCGCCGGTCGGTCCAGGCCGAGAAACACGGCGCCCGGGATGACCTTGGCCAGACGCCGGCATAGCCGCGTCTTCCCGCTGCCCAGGGGGCCGGTCACGTAGGTCAGCGCCGGCAGGCCCCGCAGCTCGAAGCGCTCGCCACCCCACGGCCACGGGAGGTCGAACACTACATCCAGCCCGGGCGTGGGCCGCGTGAGCGACGCCAGTTCACGCAAGCTGGGCGCCTCTCCCCCGGTCAGCCGCCGACGCAGGCCCCGAACCGTCTCCACCGCGCCCGAAAGGACGCCCAGTCGCGCCTCCAGCGCGGACTGGTGCGCCGCCAAGGCCGGTTCCAGCCCCTCCGCGTGGCCTTTCAGAACCCGAGCCACCTGGGCGAGGCTGAATCCGAGTCCCCGCAGTGCGGCGATCTCGCCCGCGACCTCCATCTCGGCAGACCCGTAGACGCGCCAACCGGCGGCGGTCCGAAGCGGCGTCAGGAGGCCGCGCGCCTCATAGAGCCTCAGCGCCTTCGGCGAGACTCCGAGTTGCCGGGCCGCATCGGCCGGGTTGAGGTACTCGTCGGTCATGACGTGCTCCTGATGATGACCGAAGCATCGATGGGAGCGGCCCCAGGGGCCGGGTCAAGCGCCTAGTCCATCGCCCCGATGTAGGGCAGGCCGCGCATCTGGCCGGCCACGTCCATGCCGTAGCCGACGAGGAAGCGGCCGGGGGCTTCCCAGGCCACGAAGTCGGGGGCGATGGCGCGTTCGGTGGGCCAGGGCTTGCGGGCGAAGACGGCGGTCAGCACCTCGCTCGCGCCCGAGTCGCGCACCAGTCGCGCGGCCTCCGAGAGCGACAGGCCCGTGTCGAACACGTCGTCCACCACCAGCGCCTTCCGGCCGGCGATCGGCCGTTGCAGGTCGGCGCGCACCTCGCAGCGTCCCGACGACTGGCGCTCGTCCTTGTAGGAGGCGAGCCACAGCGCGTCGAAGCGCACCATCCGGCCGTGGCGGGCCAGCGCGCGGGTCAGGTCGGAAGCAAACCACAGGCCGCCGGTCAGCAGGCAGACCACGACCGTCTCGTCGTCGATGCGCGGGGCGATCTCGCGGGCCAGCGCCTCCACCCGCGCCGTCACCTCGGTCTCGGAGATCAGGACGGCGGGCGGCTCACTCATGGTGCTCGGGATCTTTGGCGTCGGGGACCTTCTTCTCCGGCGCGTGCAGGGCGTCGGGGCTGTCGGGCGGCAGCGGCTGGGCCTCGACGGGGGCGGCGGCCGGCGCAGCGTGCTCGACCGGGGCCGAATGCTTCTCGCCGACGGTGCGGCCCGCGCCGGGATCGAAGGCGATCTGCAACTCGTGCGCGCCGGACGGCGGGTCGGGCAGGTTGACGGCGAAATAGCGCTTGGCGCCCGGCGGGATCTTGGCGTTCAGCGGCTCGGCGACCAGGCTCGAGAGCGGCTTGCCCGCCTTGTCCAGAAGGCTGATGCGGATCGGCGGCGCCATCGCCGGCGCGTCCGCGGTGGAGCGGATCGCGCCGGTCACGGCCAGCACGGGTCGCCCGGCCACGAACGTCTCCTTGGCCACCACGCCCTCGATGCCGAGTCCCAACGTGTTCACCGGCAGGCCGATCGCCGCGAACAGCGGCGCCGCGCCCGGGACCATGCCGGCGATCTGCCCGCGCAGCAGCACGGCCGCGCCGCCCGCGACGACGAGGCCGGCGACCACGGCCGTGGCGATCAGGGCGGCCTTCGAGCCCTTCGTCCCCGTCTGCGGCTTCGGCGCGGGCCTGCGCTTGCCCGCCACGGGTGCGGCGACGACCTCCAGGTCGTCCTCTACGGGCGGGGGCCCCGGCGCCGGCGGCTCGACGACGAGGTCGTCCTCACGCGACGCGGGCGCAGGTTCGGCGCCCTCCGGAAAGGCCCGCCATCGGGCGGCGCAATGGCTGCATTTCACCATCCGCCCGAGCTGTGGGATCTTCAGCTCGTCGACGAAATAGCTGGTGGCGCACTCTGGGCAGGTCAGTATCATGACGGGCGAATCGGAGGCTCCAGCACCCTCTAGTCCGAGGTCGCCGATTTCGGCCCACATGTCCAGAAACGCCAGCGACGCCGCCGACCCGACGTCCGACGAAATCCTCCGTTTCTCGAACGTCTCGATGCGCTACGGGCGTGGGCCCGAGGTGCTGAGCGACGTGTCGCTGTCGCTGCCGCGCGGCTCGTTCCACTTCGTCACCGGCCCCTCCGGCGCGGGCAAGAGCTCGCTGCTGAAGCTGATCTACCTCGCCGCGCGGCCCGCGGCCGGGTCGGTGCGGCTGTTCGGCGAGGACGTGACCGGCATGGCCCCGAAGGATCAGCCGAAGGTGCGCCGGCGCATCGGCGTGGTCTTCCAGGATCTGCTCCTGCTCGACCACCTGTCGGCCTTCGACAACACCGCACTGCCGCTGCGCATCGCCGGCCACAAGGCGTCGGAGTACCGCAACGACGTCGCCGAACTGCTGACCTGGGTCGGCCTGGGCCAGCGGATGCATGCGCTGCCGCCCACCCTGGCCGGCGGCGAGAAGCAGCGCCTGGCCATCGCCCGCGCCGTCGTGAACCGGCCCGAGATCCTGCTGGCCGACGAGCCCACGGGCAACGTCGACCACGACATGGCGCTGCGCATCTACCGCCTCTTCGTCGAGCTGAACCGGCTGGGCACGACCGTCATCATCGCCACCCACGACCAGGACCTCGTCGCCCGCTCGGCCCGCCCCGTCCTGCACCTCGACCGCGGCCGCCTGAGGCCCATGCCGCCGCAGGGGCCGGCGGAATGAGCCTGCTTCGCCAAGGTTTCGCAGGGCCGGGCCCTGACGCCCAAGCAGGCCTTGCCCTGCGAAGCTCCGTCAGGAGCAAAGCAGGATGAGCGAGCCGTTCGATCCGCAGAAGTGGAAGCCGGCGTCGTTCCTGCCGGAGGCGGAGGCGCGCGATCCGGCGCTGATCTTCGTCATCGGCGTGCTGTGCTTCCTGGCCTGCCTGATGGGCCTGGGCGTCATCGCCGGCGCCCGTGCGGCGCAGGGCTGGGCCAGCCAGTTGACCGGCGAGGCGACCGTGATCGTCCGCGCCCGCGGCGGCGAGACCCCCGACGCCGCCGCCGCCCGCGCCGCCGAGGCGCTGGCCTCGGTGGCCGGCGTGACCGAGGCCCGCGCGCTGGAGAAGGAGAAGGCCTACGCGCTGATCGAGCCGTGGCTGGGCGACGTCTCCGACCTCGACGACCTGCCCGTCCCGCGGCTGGTGGCTGTGGGCCTCGACGACCGGAAGCCGGCCACCGCCGAGACCCTCGACAAGGCGCTGAAGGCCCAGGGCATCGACGCCGTCGTCGACGACCACTCGGTCTGGATCAAGGACATCAAGCGCGCCGCCGGCGTCGTGCAGTGGACTGCCGCGGCGATCTTCCTGCTGATCGCCGGGGCCGCCGGCGCGGTGGTCGCATTCGCCACCCGCGCCGGGATCGCGGCGCGGCGCGACGTGGTCGAGGTGCTGCACCTCGCCGGGGCCGAGGACGCCCAGATCGCCAACCTGTTCGAGATGCGCTTCGCCCGCATCGCCGCCATCGCGGGAGCGGCGGGGGCCGGCGCGGCGGCGGCGCTGGGCGGCGTCCTGCGGCTGATGGGCGGCGAACAGGGGATCACGCCGGCGCTGCCGATCACCTGGATCGACCTGATCGCCGTGACGCCCTGCCCGATCTGGGCCGCGCTGGTCGCGGCGGTTGCCGCGCGCATCACCGCGCGGCGGCTGATACAACGGCTGTAATGAAGTCGATCGCCGCCTTCCTGGTCGTGGCGCTGATCTGGTTCTCGGGGCTCCTGGCCTATGCCGCCCGGGTCCAGCACTCGACGCCCGCGCGCGCGCCCCGGCCCGCCCAGGGCGTCGTGGCGCTGACCGGCGCGAACTCGGGCGAGCGGCTCTCGGCCGCCATGGGCCTGCTGGAGGACGGCTACGGCCGCCGCATGCTGGTCTCCGGCGTAGACCGCAAGGCCACCCGGGAAGACATCCGCAACGTCAGCCGCGCCGTGCGGCGGCTCTACGAGTGCTGCGTCGACCTGGGCTTCACCGCGGCCGACACGGTCGGCAACGCCCGCGAGACGCTCGCCTGGGCCCAGGCGATGCGCTACCGCGAACTGATCGTGGTGACCGCCGACTATCACATGCCGCGCGCGATGCTGGAGCTGAACGCCGTGCTCCGCGACACCGGCATCACCGCCCAGGCTTATGCCGTGCCGACCCGGCCGCTGAAGGCCCGCCACTGGTGGCGCAACCCCGCCGCCGCGCGCTTGATGGTGGTGGAATACTGCAAGTATCTGGCGGTGCTCGGCCGCGAGGCGGTGCTGGGGCTCGGCCCCCGCGACCCGCCGCCGGCGTCGGCGCCGCAGAAGGCCCAAACCCCTTGAGAGACCGCCCGTGACCGCCGTCCGCTCCCTGATCTACGTGGCGCTGTTCTACCTGTGGACCGCGGTGGTGGCCATCGGCTGCACGCCCCTGCTCTTCGGCCCGCGCAGGTGGACCTACCGCATGTTCCACGTCTGGGGCCGCGGCGTGACCGGAATGCTGGCGATCTGCGGCATCCGTGTCGAGGTGCGCGGCCGGCAGCACATCCCGACCGGCGCGGCGCTGGTCGCGCCTAAGCACCAGTGCATGCTGGACGTGTTCGCCCAGTTCATCTGGCTGCCGCAGTCGGCGTTCGTCATGAAGAAGGAGCTGGCCTGGATCCCCTGGTTCGCCTGGTACGGCCGGAAGGCCGGGGCCATCGTCATCGACCGCGAGGGCGGCTCCAAGACCATGCGCCAGGTGATCCGCGAGGGTGCGGAGCGCTTCAAGCGCGGCCAGCAGGTGGTGACCTTCCCGGAAGGTACGCGACAGGCCCCTGGCGCGCCGCCCGACTACAAGCCCGGGATCGCCGCGCTCTACCGCGAACTGGACGTGCCGGTGTACCCGGTCGCCACCAACGCCGGCGTCCACTGGCCCGCCCACGGCTTCATCCGCCGCCCCGGGACAATCGTCTTCGAGTACCTGGAGCCCATCCCGCCCGGCCTGAAGCGCGCCGAGTTCATGCGCGTGCTGGAAGAGCGCATCGAGACCAAGTCGAACGAGCTCCTGGCGCTGTAGCCGGGACCTCGGCGCATCGTCCCGCGGCCTGTTGTCCGGCCCGGAGAACGGGTGTTCAGGCCTCCCGCGCCTCGACCATCCCCAGGAGCTTCTCCATGCCCACGTCCCGCACCTGCATTTCGCGCAGGTGCTCGACGAGGTCGCGCAGGTAGTCGACGTTCCGGCCGGAGAGGCCGGCGGCGCCGGCGATCAGTTCGGCCTGGCGTTCGAGGCTGAGGGCGCCCGCCCACTGCGCGTGGCGCACGTCGCTCAGGAAGCACAGGGTCTCGACGCGCCGCCCGTCGTCGAGGCGCACGAAGCGGCGCGCCTCGATGTAGGTCTCGGTCGGCTGCTCGCGCTCCATCAGGTAGGCGTGGACCTGCGCCCAGTCGGCCTCGGCCACGCGGTATGCGGCGCCGCGGCACGCGCCGCCCGGCGCCAGGCCCAGCACCAGCCCCGGCCGCGCGTAGGTGCCCCGATGATGCACCGAATAGATGCAGAAGCTGCGCCGGCGTCCGTGTAGGGTGGCCCCCCGCCGCTCGGCGAACGGAAAGCCCGGACGCCACATCAGCGAACCGTAGCCGAAGACCCATCGTTCCGACGCCATCCCGCCCGCGAAGCCCCCTGGGCGAAGCCCACCTGCAAAGTCGAGTTGTCTGTGCCCGATCCCACCGCGCCCCGCAAACTGAGCCGCTGGCCGCTGTACATCGCCTTCGGGATCGCCTTCGCGGTGGTCATCGCCTGGAGCGCCGCGTGGGTCTGGGCCCGCGGCGAGGTCGAGAAGGGGCTCACGAACGGCGCGAAGACGATCAGGGACGCCGGCTACGAGCTCGCCTGGAAGGACCAGAAGATCGGCGGCTATCCCTTCCGCCTCGACGTGACGCTGACCGAACCGCGGATCCGCGACCGGTCGGGCTGGGCCCTGGAAGCGCCGCGGCTGGAGGCCGAGGCCTTCCTGCACGCGCCGACCCACTGGATCGTCGCCGCACCCGCGGGCCTCACCTTCGTGCGCCCGGTCGGCGGGCCGGTCGTCGTCGAGGGCAAACTGATCCGCGCCAGCCTCAGCCACTTCCGGAACACGCCCCCCAACTTCTCCTTCGAGGGCGTCGGCCTGACTTTTCGGCCGGCGGCCGGCGCGAACCCGTTCGGCCTCTCGGCGGCGGAGCGGATCGAGTTCCATCTGCGCGAGTCGCCCAAGAGCCTGGACGAGGGCGGCGTGTGGCTGAGCGTGAAGAACGGCAGGGCGCAGCTCGCCGGCCTGCTCGGCCGCATCGCCGGCGACAAGCCGATCTCCGTCGAGTGGGACGGCCGCCTGTCGAAGATGAGCGCCTTCCGGGGGGAGGACTGGCCGCGCGCGGTGCGCCGCTGGACCGAGGCCGGCGGCCGGATGAGCGTGAAGCGCGCGGGTCTCACAGCCGGCGACGCCCTGATCGGCGCCAACGCGGGGTCGCTGGGCGTCGATTCCGCCGGGCGGCTCGAGGGCTCGCTGGACGTGTCGCTGCGCCAGGCGCCGCGTGCGCTGGGGGCGATGGGCACGACCGGCGCGATCCCGAGGGAGACCGCCGACGCGGCAGCCGCCGTCGCCGGCGCCCGCGAGACCGGCGACCTGGCGCGCATGACGCTCTACTTCCAGGCTGGACAGACGACCCTGGGTCCGGTGGCCATCGCCAGGTCGCCGAAGGTGTACGAGGCGGGGCGGTAGCATCCCTCCGGAAAGTCTGTTCGAGTTTGTAGGTTGAGGCCGGTTCAGCCACTCTGTCCCCATGGCCACGCTCTACGAACGCTTCCTCCTGCCGAAGCTGCTGAAATGCGCCTGCTCGGCGCCGGCGATCACGAAGCAGCGGCAGAAGGTCGTGCCGAAGGCGCAGGGCCGCGTGCTCGAACTCGGCATCGGCATGGGCCTGAACCTGCCCTACT
This sequence comes from Phenylobacterium sp., assembly GCF_016793285.1. GTDB lineage: Bacteria > Pseudomonadota > Alphaproteobacteria > Caulobacterales > Caulobacteraceae > Phenylobacterium. The sequence goes on along the minus strand of NZ_JAEUMO010000081.1, from coordinate 12,461 downwards.
ACGACGTCGACGCGGTCGAGAGCGTCACGGGCGTCGACCCGGCGCCGGAGCTGCGCAGGATCGCCGAGGCCGCGCCGCGCGATCCGCGGCTGAAGGTCCGGGTCGAGAACGGCACGGCCGAGGCGCTTCCCTTCGAGAACGGGACCTTCGACTGCGTGGTCTGCACCTTCACGCTCTGCTCTGTCCACACGCCGGCCCAGGCGCTCAGCGAAGCGCGCAGGGCCCTGAAGCCCGGCGGCCGGTTCCTCTACTGCGAGCACGGCCTGTCGCCCGACGAGGACGTCGCCAGGTGGCAGCGGCGGATCGAACCGGTGTGGAAGCGCCTCGCCGGGGGCTGTCACCTCACGCGGCCGGTGACCCGGGCGGTGGGGGACGCCGGCTTCCGTGTCGAGCGCTCGGACGCCATGTACCTGCCCCGCGCCCCCCGCTTTGCAGGCTGGAGCGAGTGGGGCGAGGCGGTGGCGGCCTAGGCGTCGCCGGTGAACGGCAGGGCGAACGCGCGGAAGCGGCTGGGCAGGCGGAGCGCGGCGCGGGTCGCATCGCGGACCGACTGATAATGTTGAGCAAGATCGGACGCATCGGTCCACGCAACCGGGGCGGCGCGGAGCAGGTACTCGAGCCCGTCCGGCTTGGTCCGGGCCACCAGAACTGAAGACACCATCGGTTTGTCTCCAAGGCCGGCGTACCGTTTTGGTCCGCCTAACGCGTTACGCAACAAACCGCGTGCCAGACGCGGCGGCCTCGCGAAAACGTGCGAATCCGTGAGAAGCTGCACCGTTGTTGCGGGCGAGGGCGGGCGATGCCGACAGTCGAGTACACGGTGGACCAGATCGACGGGGTCTGGATGGTAGGCCTGGGCGAAAAGCGGTTCGGCCCCTATTCGACTCTCGACAAGGCGGTCGCCGCCGCGGTCGGCGCCGCCGACAAGGCCGAGGTCCAGGGCTACGAGACGGTCGTGACCATCAATTCGAAGCCCGCGGCGGACGCCGGCAAACAGAACGCAGCCTGAGGGGATATTCGCGCGACGGGGCTCTGGTAGCTGGGGGCGGGCTTGAACCGCCGACCTGTGGGTTATGAATCCACCGCTCTAACCAACTGAGCTACCCAGCCACGGCAGAGCGCCCCGTCGCGCGAGGCGCGGGTTATAGGGGCGGCGCGGCCTCACTTCAAGCGCTTGGGCGACGGCGTGCGAAGCGCTAGGGTCGCACCCGCGATGAGCGTCCTGCACCTCCTGGGAACGGCCGGCGAAGGCGGCGCGGAGACCTATTTCGTAGACCTCCTCATGGCGCTGCACCGGGCGGGCGTGCCCGAGGCCGCGGTCATCCGGCGCAACGCGGGCCGCGAGGCGCGGCTGAAGGAGGCCGGCGTGCCGGTGAAGACGCTCTATTTCGGCGGCCCGATCGACATCCTGACCCGGCCGGCGGCGGCGGGCTTCGCGGCGCTGACCGGGACGAAGGTGGCGCTCGCCTGGATGAACCGCGCCGCGCGCCACACGCCGCGTGGGCCGTGGGCGCGGATCGGCCGGCTCGGCGGCTACTACAATCTCAAATACTATCGGAACTTCGACCACCTGGTCGCCAACACCGAGGACATCGCCGAGTGGATCGTGGGCCAGGGCTGGCCCGCCGGCCGCGTGACCTGCATCCCGAACTTCGCCCGCGCGCCCGCCGCCGACGCCGCGCCCGTGGACCGCGCCGGCCTGGACACACCGGCGGACGCGCCGCTGCTGCTGGCCATGGGTCGCCTGCACGAGGCCAAGGCGCACGACGTGAGCCTGCAGGCGCTGGCGCAACTTCCGGACGCCTACCTGTGGATCGCGGGCGTGGGGCCCCTGGAGGCGAAGCTCAAAGGCATGGCCGAGGCGCTGGGCGTCGCGCCGCGCGTCCGCTTCCTGGGCTGGCGCACCGATGCGTCGGCGCTCTACCGGACGGCCGACGTCTGCGTCTTCCCCTCGCGCTACGAGCCGCTGGGCAACGTGGTGATCCAGGCCTGGGCGCACCGGCTGCCCGTCGTCGCCGCCGAGAGCCAGGGGCCGAGGGCGCTGATCCAGGACGGCAAGGACGGGGTTCTCGTGCCCATCGACGACGCCGACGCCCTGGCCGCCGCAGCGCGCCGCCTGCTCGCCGACCCGGCGCTGCGGACGCGGCTCGCCCAGGCCGGGGTGCGGCGCGTGGACGACGAGTTCGCGGAAGCCGCCGTGGTCGGCCGCTGGAAGACTCTCTTCTCCGAGTTCGGGGTCGGCTGAATGTGCGGCATCGCGGGGCAGTTGGGCGGCGCGACGGACGCCGTCGCCGGCGACGTCATCGGGCCGATGATCGGCGCGCTCACGCACCGTGGGCCGGACGGGGTGCGGACGGAGGCGCTGGCGCACGCCACGCTGGCCCACGCCCGGCTCTCCATCATCGACCTCGACGGCGGCTGGCAGCCACTGCACGCCGCGGGCGGCACGGTCATCGGCAACGGCGAGATCTACAACTACGTCGAGCTGGCGCGGGATCATGGGCTGGAGACCTCGCTCGCCACCGGCTCCGACTTCGAGCCGCTGCTGCACCTCTATGCCCGCGAGGGCGCCGAGGCGCTGACCCGCCTGCGCGGCATGTACGCCCTGTGCCTGATCGGCCCGGACGCGCGCGCGTTCCTGGCGCGCGACCCCTTCGGCATCAAGCCGCTCTACCTGATGGAGCACGCCGGCGGCCTGGCCTTCGCTTCGGAGCCACGGGCCTTCTTCGCCGCCGGCCTGATGCAGCGGGTGCTGGACGACGGCGCTGCGCGCGAACTGATCGACCTGAACTACACCTTGCGCGAACGCACCGCCTTCCAGGGCCTGCGACGGCTCGCGCCCGGCGAGGTGATCGAGGTCCGCGACGGGCGGATCGTGTCGAGCCATCGCCGCGCCGCACTCCCCTCCCCGTTGCGGGCAGGGGTCGGGGGCGGGCGCGCAGCGCCGGCACGAGCCGACGACACCCCCACTTCCAACCCTCTCCCCGCAGGGGAGAGGGGGCTCTTGGCCCGGCTCGACGCGGTGCTGGAGGACAGCGTGCGGGTGCATCAGCGCTCGGACGTCCCCTACGGCCTCTTCCTGTCGGGCGGCATCGACTCGGCTGCGATCGCGACCTTGATGGCGCGCCTGAGCGCGCGGCCCGTCACCGCCTTCACCTGCGGCTTCGACGCGCCCGGTTTGCAGGCAGGGGGCGCCGCCGACGAGCGGGCGCAGGCCGAGCGGGTGGCCCGGGCGCTGAACCTCGACTGGCGCGAGACGAGCTTCGGCGAGGAGGACTTCTGGCGGATCCTGCCGCAGGCGGCCTGGGCGCTGGACGATCCGACCGCCGACTACGCCACCCTGCCCACGTACAAGCTCGCCGAAGCGGCCAGGGGCACGCTCACCGTCGTGCTCACCGGCGAGGGCGGCGACGAGCTGTTCGGCGGCTACGGGCGCTATCGCCGGGCGCTTCGGCCCAGGTGGCTGGGCGGGCGGCCCGCCGAGCCGCGCGGCGCCTCGCCGGAGGTGCTGGCCGCCTGGCGCGACGCGGCGTGCCCGCCGCGTGGCCTGACCCCGCTACAGGAGGCCCAGTGGGCCGACGTGGTCACCTGGCTGCCCAACGACCTGCTGCTGAAGCTCGACCGCTGCCTGATGGCGCATGGGCTGGAGGGCCGCACGCCCTTCCTCGACCCCGCCGTCGCCGCCTTCGCGTGGCCCCTGCCCGACCGGCTGAAGGTGCGCGGCGGCTACGGCAAGTGGATCCTGCGCAAGTGGCTGGAGCGCGCGTGCCCCGCCGCCCGGCCGTGGGCGAAGAAGCAGGGTTTCACCGTGCCGGTCGAGACGTGGATCGCGCCCCGCGCCGGCGACCTCGCCGCCAACCTGCCGAAGGTGGAGTCCGTCCGCCGGCTGGTTCCCGAGGCCGCGCAGAGGATGGCGCAGCCCGGCGGGCGCTGGCCGCTGCTGTTCTTCGCCGTCTGGTCGCTGATCCACCTCGACGGGGCGTCGCCGGACGACGCCCTGCGCACTGTGCTCGGGGGCTGACGAGGGCTAGGCTCGCCGCGTCGGGCGGAGGGGCGGTCATGCTTCGGACGGTGCTGGCGGCGATGGCCGCGACGATGCTGGCGACGGCGGCCCATGCGCAGGCGCCGCCTGTCCCACGCGCCATCTTCACCGACCCGCCGGCCGACGCGAAGGCGCCCGCCGCGTCCGAGGTGCTGCACATCCCGTCGGGCGGCGTGCAGATCAACGGCCTGGCCTACCTCGCCGCCGGGCCGGGCCCGCATCCCACCGTCGTCATCGCCCACGGCCTGCCGGGCAACGAGAAGAACCTCGACCTCGCCCAGGCCATCCGGCGCGGCGGGTGGAACGCGGTCACGTTCAACTACCGCGGCTCGTGGGGCAGCCCCGGGAGGTTCAGTTTCACGGGCAACCTCGACGACGCCCGCGCGGTCCTGGCCTACATCCGCGATCCCGCCAACGCCCAGCGCCTGCGCATCGACCCCAGGCGCGTGGTCCTGATGGGCCACAGCATGGGCGGCTGGGTGACGAGCCAGGTGGCGGCCTCGGACGAGGGCCTGCTGGGCGCCGCGCTGATCTCGTCGGCCGACATGAGCGCTCCGGCCGCCGCGCCGAAGGCCACGCGCCTCCAGCTCGCCCGCGCCAACATGGAGGCGCTCGACACCACCGACGAGGACATGGCCGACCAGATCGCCGGCCTGGGGGCGTACAGCTTCGCCGCCGCCGCGCCGGGACTCGCGAAGACCCGCCTCCTGATCCTCACGTCGGACGACGGCCTCGCGCCGCCGGCCGAGAAGCTGTTCCTCGACCTCAAGCAGCGCGGCGCGCGGGTCCGCATCGTCCACGCCAACACCGACCATAGCTGGAACTCGGCCCGCATCCGGCTGGAAACCGAGATCCTGACCTGGCTCGCGGGTTTGCCGAGGTAGCTGGTCGGCGTCCGCCAGGCCGGGTCAGGAGCTCCCGGCCGCCCTCAAGCCTGCCTTTCGGCGGCCCACGCCACCCTGAGCGCGCAAAGGAACATCACGATGGTGACCGGCGCCCAGATCATCCGCTCGACCGCGCTGGGCGTGATCACGTTCAGGACGGCGCCCAGGGCCGAGATCGCGACGACGGCGCGCATCGGCCAGCGCATGGCGCCCGACCGCTGCGGCCACACCACGCCGGCCCGAACCAGCACGACCAGGCCGACACCCGCCAGGATCAGCGCCTGCACGACCGCGGCCACCCGCATCGGCGGCGGATAGGCGCCCGGGAAGGCGCCGCCCATCGCGTATTCGCCCCAGGGCAGTCCCGCCGCGAGCGCGAGCTGGAACAGGATGACGACGTCGGTCAGCCCGGCGAAGACCAGCGCCGCGACGCGGGGCGGGATCACGCGGCCTCGCCGACCTTGCCGTACCTCGCGCCCAGCTCGCGCATGACCGCGTCGAACTCGGCGATCGTCTCGCCGATGATCTGCGCCACCGGCTTGACGCTGTCGATGCGCCCGGCGACCTGGCCCGAGAGCGCGATGGCCGCCTCCATGTCGCCGCCGAAGTAGAGCTCCAGCGCCCGGCCCATCTCGGCCATGATGTTGGGCGGCGGCTCCAGCTCGAACTTCGTCGTCTTCTCGGTGCGCAGCGCCCGGAGCGCCGGGCCGGGGCCGTGGCGGTTGAGGAAGACGGTGTCCGTCTCCTTCGCGTTCACGATCGCGTCCTTCCAGTTCCGGTGAACGGGGCTCTCGGCCGCCGAGACCATCCGCGTCCCCATCTGCACGCCCTCGGCCCCCAGCGCGAACGCCGCGGCCATGGTGCGCCCGTCGGTGATGCCGCCCGCGGCGATGATCGGCAGCCTGGTCTTCGACGCGATCAGCGGCAGCAGGACCATGGTGGCGACCTCCCGGCTGTTCTTGAACCCGCCGCCCTCGCCGCCCTCCACCACCAGCCCGTCGACGCCCGCCGCGATCGCCTTCTCGGCCGCGGCCAGCGACGGGACGACGTGGAACACCGTCAGGCCTCGCCCCTTCAGCGCGTCGCAGTAGCGGTTCGGGTCGCCCGCCGAGGTGGTGACGAACCGCACGCCCTGGTCGGCCACGAAGCTCACGATGTCGGGGTCGCGCACGAAGGCCTGGGCGACGTTGATCCCCCACGGCATTTCCGTGAGGGTCTTCATCTTCGCGACCTCCTCGCGCACCTCGTCGAGGCGGCCGGACGAGGTCTCGATGATCCCGAAGGCGCCTGCGTTGGAGACGGCGCTCGCGAGCTGCGCCCGGGCGATCCATCCCATCGGCGCCTGCACGATCGGATGCTGGACCCCGAGCAGCTCGGTGATGCGGTTCTTCATGCCGTCCTCCCTGGAGCGAGGACTATGCGGGCGGCGGCGGGAGATTCAAACGCCTGTCGTCGGGGTCGTCAGCGCCCCAGACCCAACCGCTCCGCCACCTCCTCGCCGATGGCGAGGGAAGAGGTGAGGCCAGGGCTCTCGATACCGAACAGCGCGACGAGACCCGGCAGGCCGTGGACGTCCTCCGCGTCGAGGCGGAAGTCGGGCTGGGCCTCGCCGGGGCCGTGGATCTTGGGCCGCACGCCGGCGTAGTCGGGCGAGAGGGCGCCGTCGGGCAGGCCTGGCCAGAACCTGCGGATGTAGCGGTAGAAGCCGGGCGCCGCCGAAGGGTCGACCGTGTAGTCCGGCGCGTCCACGAAGGTCAGGTCGGGGCCGAACACCGCCTGCCCGCCCATGTCGCGGCGGTAGTGGGTGCCGAGCGCCCCGGGGATCGGCGGCGGGTAGATCAGCCGCTGGAACGGCGCCTTGCCCATCAGCCGGAAGTACATGCCCTTGCCGTAGTGGGCCTGCGGGATGAGGTTGGCCGGGAAGCCCGCGATGTCGGCCGCCACGGCCTGCGCCGAGAGCCCCGGCGCGGTCACCAGCCGCCGGCAGGTCAGCGTGGTCGGCTCGGCGCCGCCGGCGCGCACCTCGAAGCCGCCCAGATCCAGCGGCGTCGCGCCCTCGAACGGCGTCGCCAGCACCACCGCGCCGCCCGCAGCCTCGATCTCGCCCTCCAGCGCCAGCATGTAGGCGTGGCTCTCGAACACCCCGCTCTGCGGCGACAGCAGCGCGCCTTCACAGGCCAGCTCCGGCTCCAGCGCCAGCGCCTGGGCCTTGCTGAGCCGCTCCATGCCCTCGACGTCGTTGGTCAGCGCCTGCTCGAGGATGGCGTCGAGGCGCGGCAGTTCGTCGGCGGTCTGCGCCACCACCAGCTTGCCGCAGCGGTCATAGGCCACGTGATGCGCGTCGCAGAAGGCATAGAGCCGCCGTCGGCCCTCGACGCACAGCCGCGCCTTCAGCGAGCCGGTGGGATAGTAGAGTCCGCCGTGGATGACCTCGGAGTTGCGCGAGGAGACGCCCTGGCCGATCGCCTGATCCTGCTCCAGCACCGCCACGACCTGGCCGCGCTTCGCCAGCGCATAGCCGCAGGCCAGCCCGACGGCGCCCGCACCCACCACCACCGCATCGAAATCGAACTCGGCCATGCTTCCCTGTTACCTGCCGCGCGCCCGGGCCCCAATGGGCGGCGATCAGAAAAACGCGTCCCGGCCCAGGTTGGCCGGCGCCGGCTTTCGTGGCTTGTTGCGCCGCGAGGAGACCTGGGATGAGCGTCAAGGATCAGCAAGGCCTGGAATACAGCGGCGCCAGTCCGGCGGCGGTCGCGCGCTATGAGCGCGCCGTCGCGGCCTACCACTGCTACTGCGGCCAGCCGTTCCCGGACCTGAAGGCGGCGCTGGCCGACAGCCCGCAGTTCGTCATGGCCCACGTCCTGATCGCCTACATGACGCTGGTCGGCAGTAACGAGGGCCTGCGGGCCATGGGCGCCGGCGCCTACGCGGCGCTCCGCGACCTGCCGAAGAACAACCGCGAGGCCGGTCACGCGGCCGCCGTCGGCCACCTGCTGGCCGGCGAGATCCGCGCCGCGGCCCGGGCGCTGGAGGACGTCGCCATCGCCTGTCCGTGCGACATCCTGGCGTTGCAGGTCGGCCAGACCATGGACTTCCTGCGCGGCGACGCGCGCATGCTGCGCGACCGCATCGGCCGCGCCCTGCCCGCCTGGACGCCCGACATGCCCGGCTACCACGCGATCCTCGGCCTGCATGCCTTCGGACTGGAGGAGACCGCCCTCTACGACCGCGCCGAGGCCGCCGGCCGCGAGGCGGTGGCCCTGGAGCCACGCAACAACTGGGCCCGCCACGCCGTCGCCCATGTGCTGGAGATGCAGGACCGCCGCGCCGAGGGCGTGCGCTTCATGCGCGACGACGCCGCCGCGTGGACCGACGGCAGCTTCTTCCTCGTCCACAACTGGTGGCACACGGCGCTCTTCCATCTCGGGCTGGACGAGATCGGAGCCGTGCTCGACCTGTACGACGGCCCCATCTGGGGCGAGCCTTCGGACTTCGCTTTCGACATGGCCGACGCGGCGGCCCTGCTCTGGCGGCTGAAGCTGCGAGACGTCGATGTCGACGACCGCTGGGCCGCGCTGGCGCGGGGTTGGGAGGCCCACCGGCTCGGCCACAACGCCTTCGAGGACGCACACGCGGTCATGACCTTCGTCGCCGCCGGCCGCGACGGCGACGCGGAGGCCGCAGTGGACGAGATCGCGCGCATCGCCGCCGGCGTGGGCGACAACGCCGCCGCCACCCGCGACGTCGGCCTGCCGGTCGCCCAGGCGTTCCTGGCCTATGGCCGCGGCCAGCACCGTCGCGCGGTCGACTTGCTGCGCGACGTGCGCAGCATCGCCCACCGCTTCGGCGGCAGCCATGCCCAGCGCGACGTGCTGGACCTGACGCTGATCGACGCCGCGCGGCGGCTGGGCGACGCCGCGCTGGAGCGCGCGCTCGTCGCCGAGCGCAAGGCCGCGCTGCCCGTCGTACATCGCCGTCCGAGGGGCTCCGTTGCGCTAGGCGCCCGCGCCGGCGCGCACTAGCTTCGCCGCCGCAAGTCGGGAGGCGTCACATGCGCAGGTTCATCGGTCTGGCTCTTCTGTCGCTCGCGCTCGCGGCGGCGCATCCGGCGGCGGCGCAGAAGCCGAAGTCGCCCGACACGCCGATGATCCTGACCTGGAGCCCCGAGCTGCAGAGCCGTGGCTACCGCACGATGGAGGACCTGTTCGAGGTCCTGGTCATCAAGCGCGGCCGCAAGGTCCATCCGCTGCCGGCGGCGGCCAGGACCATCGACGTCGCCTATCCCTACGAAGGCAAGACCTGGACCGCGGCCGACTACATGGCCGCCTTCGACGTCTCGGGCGTGCTGGTGCTGAAGGACGGCAAGGTGCTGATGGAGCGCTACGCCATGGGACGGAAGCCCGAGGACCGCTGGACCTCGTTTTCCGTGGCCAAGTCGGTCACCTCCACCCTGGTCGGCGCTGCCATCGCGGACGGCAAGATCAAGGGCCTGAACGCGGTCGTCACCGACTACATCCCCGAACTGAAGGGCTCGGGCTACGACGGCGTGACCGTGCGCCAGCTTCTGATGATGAGCTCGGGCGTGAAGTGGAACGAGGACTACACCGACCCGAAGTCGGACGTGGCCTCCGCAGGCGGGGCGATCGAGGACCCGAAGGTCAATCCGATCGTCAGCTACATGCGCAAGCTCCCGCGCGAGAACGCGCCGGGGAGCACGTTCAACTACAACACGGGCGAGACCGATCTGGTGGGCGTGCTGGTGTCCAACGCCGTCGGCAAGAGCCTCTCGAAGTACGCCTCCGAGAAGATCTGGAAGCCCTACGGCATGGAGCGCGACGGCATCTGGGTGACCGACCTGGCCGGGCACGAGCGCGGCGGCTGCTGCATGTCGATGACGCTGCGCGACTACGGCCGCGTGGGCCAGTTCATCCTCGACGGCGGCAAGGCGGGCGGCAAGCAGATCCTGCCGCCCGGCTGGACCACCGAGGCCACCAGCAAGCAGATCGAGAACGGCGTCGGCGGCTACGGGTACTTCTGGTGGATCCGCCCGCAGGGCGGCTTCGAGGCGCGCGGCATCTTCGGCCAGGGGATCGTGATCGTGCCGGAGGACAAGCTGGTGATCGTGGTCAACTCAGCCTGGCCCCGGGCCACGGGCCGCGACCTCTCCGCCGCCCGGACGGCCTTCTACGAGGCGATCCGGGCGGCCGCGAAGGCCAACTAGGCGGCGTTCGGCGCACGCCAGCGGAAGTCGTCGAGCGACTTGAGCAGGCGGGTCACGCCGCGCTCGTCGTCGAGCCAGGCCTTGCGCCCGGCGAGGCCGACCACCCGCCAGATCGGCATGCCGCCGGCCTCGATGGACACCGCGTCCCCGATCTCGACCGGCTTGTCGGCCCGGTGGTCGAGGAGTTCCCAATGGATGGCGGAGACCGCCATGACGTCACCTCATGTCTCCGCATTCGGCGCGGATCGTGGGTGAGGATGCCCGCACGCGGCTGAGCCCCGCCTGAGAGGTGCGTTTATCTACGGTTCAGCGTCGATGCAGAACGCGTGCAGGGGGCCTCGATTCAACTCCCATCAAAAGCGTCATGGCCGGCCCTGTGCCGGTCATCCATACGCTCCGACGAAGGTGATTGCGCACAGCGGCGACACCGCGTTCCAATGCTTGAGTTCTGAGTTCATGGGTGGCCGGCACAAGGCCGGCCATGACGCTCAGGTTGGATGGAGCAGGGATTGAACGCCGTCTACATCATGGCGAGCCGCAAGCACCGGACGCTCTACGTCGGCGTGACCAGCGAACTGCTCCAGCGCGTCCATGCGCATCGCGAAGGCCTGATCGACGGCTTCACCAAGCGTTATGGCGTAAAGCGGCTCGTCTGGTTCGAACCCCACGACGGCATCGTAACGGCCATCCAGCGGGAGAAGTCGCTCAAGAAGTATCCACGACAGTGGAAGATCAATCTGATCGAGCAGGGCAATCCCGACCGGGCGGACCTCTTCCCCGGCTTCTTCGTCCACGACGGCCCGCTGTCACACCTGCAGCCGCGTGAGCCTTCGATGTGATCACGCCGTCCCGCGCGCGTACTCGGGCAGTTGGCCGTAGAAGTCGCCGACGCCGGCGGTCAGCGCGCTCACCATCTCGCGCTCGGCTTCGCTGAGGTAAGGGTTCCAGCAGTCGAGGATCAGGACGGCGCGCGGCTGGTCGCTGTCGTTCCAGGCCTCGTGCTCGATGGTGTCGTCGAAGACGAACGCCTCGCCCGGCGTCCACGAGCGCGTCTCGGCGCCCACCCGGAAGCCGCAGCCCGGCGGCACGATCAGCGGCAGGTGGACGATCAGGCGGGCGTTGTTCACCCCCACATGCGGCGGGATCCGCGTCCTGGCGTCGAGGATCGAGAATACCGCCGTCGGGCCGGTTTCCTGGAGGTCGCACTTCGGCCAACCGGCCAGCGCCGCGGCCGTCCTCGGGCACCGCGCCAGGTTCTCCTCCACCGGCGCGCCGGCGCGCCACAGGTAGAAGACGCCCCAGCGCCGCGATCTGTTGAGGTCGCGCCAGCGGTCCTGCGGCGTCCCGTCGACCGCGACGTAGGGCTCGAGCACCGACGGCCCGTCGGCCAGCACCCGCACCAGTTCGGCGCGGATGTCGGCAGTGGCGGCCTCGATGCGGTCCAGCCAGGGGAACTGCCCGCGGTCGTGGAACGCGATGGCCGGCAGCTCGGGCACGTACATGAAGCTGGGTTGCGGGCGGAACACGCGACGCTTGCGCAACAGGATGTCGCGGGCCTTGTCGAAGCGGTCGAGGCGGGCGTTGCCGTGCCGCGCGCGCAGGCCCGCGAGCCGCTCGGCCAGGAAGCCCTCCAGCGCCAGGTCGTTGGCCTCGACGGCGGCCTTGGCGTGCTCCAGCACCGGCCGCACGGCCGGGGACAGCATGCGCGGGATCGTCTGGAGCGCCGTGCGCCAGGTCGCGGCGGCCGCGCGCGCCTGGCCCTGGCGCTCGTGCCGGAGCGCCGCTTCCAGCAGGGAACGGAACGGGCCTGCGTCGACCGTGGCGATCAGGCGTTCGAGGCTCTGGTCATCGGTCTGAAGCACGTCACGCGAACCCTGGGGCAATGGCGTCGGGCACGAAGCCCGACCGGCGGGCCGCCATTCCGCAGCCGGTTCGGCGGCCAGCGGGGCATTTCGCGACAAGCGGCCCGTCCCACGCGACGAAGGCCGCCGGAAGGCCGCCTCGGCAGGCCGCCGGCGCCCGCGCGCGTCCGTCCGGGGTGGACTCGCGCTGCGGTTCGGGCGTTCCTCCCGCCGATGCGAAGCTCCCTGCCCATCGCCGCCGCCCTGCTCGCCGCGGCCACCGCCGCCACGGCCCAGCCCCAGGCGATGGAGCGCTCCGGCTGGACGCTGGTCACCGCCAGCGACGACACCTTCGTCTATATGCGCCCGCATTCGGCGCTCGATGACGCCGGCGTGCGGAAGGTGTGGACCGCTTACGACGCCGACGCGCCGCTCGAGCGCGACGGGTTCACCTTCCGCTCGGTCGAGAG
>NZ_JAEUMO010000060.1 GCF_016793285.1 Phenylobacterium sp. | reverse complement strand
CCCGCCGTCCGGCGCGTGGACGCCGAGACGCTGGCCCCGCACATGCTGCGCGCCGACCATGTGCGGATCCCGCCGGAACGCTGGACCAACAGCTTCGGCGAGAACTTCCACGCCTTCTTCAGGAAGGGGTGAGGCCTACTTCCTCTGCGCGCGGGTCTTGTCGCGCTCGGCCTTGAACTCGGCGCCGTCCTTCCACTCGGGCCAGATGCGGCTGTTGGCGAGCCTGCGGCCCAGGTCGTAGAGCAGCGCGCCGTCGGCGACGAAGCCCTTCGGGTCCCAGGTCGGGTCGAACTCGTCGGCGGGCTGGTGGTACTTGTCGGCGGTGTAGGCCTTCGATCTGGCGTCGCCCGCCGCCTTGCCGCCGTCGAACAGGTCGCGACCGCCGCCGAAGCTGATCGCCGGTACGCCCACCTTGGCGAACGGGAAGTGGTCCGAGCGGAAGAAGCTGCCCGCCTCGGGCCTCGGGTCGGGGCTGTAGTAGCGGCCGTGCGCCTTCCCGACGCCGATCAGCTCGTCCTGCAGGGTCAGCGGCGCGTTCCCCGAGGTGGTGAAGTCGTGCGCCAGGCCGTTCGGGCCCACGCCGTCCATGTTGATCACGCCCACGGTGGTCGCCAGCGGATAGAGCGGCGAGGACGCGTAGTATTCCGTGCCCAGGAGCCCCTTCTCCTCGGCCGTCACCGACATGAAGACGATGGTCCGATCCGGCTTCGGCGCCTTGGCGGAGATCCGCGCCAGCTCCAGCAGCATCGACGTGCCGGACGCATTGTCGAGCGCGCCGTTGTAGATCCTGTCGCCCCGGGCGTCGGGCAGCCCCACGCCCAGGTGGTCCCAGTGGGCGGTGTAGAAGACGCGTTCCTCGGGATGCCTGGCGCCGGGCAGGGCGCCGACGACGTTGTGGCTGACCACCTTCTGCGCATCCACCCTGTAGTCGGTCGAGAAGGTCACGCCCTTCAGCTCGACCGGCCTGAAGCCGCGGGTCTGGGCCTGCTTCTTCAGGGTGTCGAGGTCGTAGCCGCCGGCCTTGACCAGTTCGGCCGCCTGGTCGCGCTGCACCCAGCCCTCCAGCGGCGCGTGCTCGGCGGACGGGTCCTTGCGGATGACGTCGAAGATTTCGTTGGTGTTGGAGTTCTTCACGGTGGCCCAGCCGTATGACGCCGGCGCGGTCTCGTGGATCACCAGGAAGCCGATGGCGCCCTGCCGCGCCGCTTCCTCGAACTTGTAGGTCCAGCGGCCGTAGTAGGTCATGGCCTTGCCGCCGAAGTCGCCCGCACCCGTCTCGAAGTCAGGGTCGTTGACCAGCACCAGCGCCACCTTGCCCTTCAGGTCGACGCCCTTGAAGTCGTCCCAGTTCCGCTCGGGAGCCTTCACGCCGTAGCCCACGAACACGACCGGCGCGTCCTTCACCGTCAGATGGTCGCCGATCATGGTCGCGCGGATCGCGATTTCCTGGCCCTGCGTCCAGGTCCGGGTCTCGCCGCCCAGCTTCACGCTCACGGCCACCGGGCCCGAGGTCTGCGAGCGCACCAGCGGCACGTCCTGGGTCCAGGCGCGCGTCCCGTCCGTCTGCCTGTCGCCGGCCGGCTGCAGGCCCGCGGCCTTCATCTGCTCGACGAGGTAGGCGACGGTCTTCTTCTCGCCCTCGCTGGCCGGCGCGCGGCCCTCGTAGGCGTCGGACGACAGCACCTTGATGTCCTGCAGGATCCGGCTCGCGTCGATCGCAGGACCCGCCGCCACCGCGGAGCTGGAAACGAGGGCCATGACGGCCGCGCCGAGGAGAAGCTTTTGCATATGGACGCTCGCAAACGGGTCGAAAGTTGCGCGACCCTAGCGATGGGACGGGCATGTCGCCAGCGCCCCTTGGAGTAGTGGCGTTACGTCAATCGGTTGTCCGATTGTGTCCTTTGCGCAATTCCCCCGCTCGCTTTGCCGGTGTAGACGGCCCGCTCAAGTTCTTACGGCGTCCGCCAAACCTCCCCATCTCGGCTCCGCATGCGACTACACA
>NZ_JAEUMO010000028.1 GCF_016793285.1 Phenylobacterium sp. | reverse complement strand
GCCTGGCGCAACGTGCCCGCGCCCCGCCGCGGCGAGCTGGTGCGCCTGTTCGGCGAGGAGCTTCGGGCCGCCAAGGCCGACCTGGGCGCGCTCGTCACCCTGGAGGCCGGCAAGGTCACCTCGGAAGCCCTGGGCGAAGTGCAGGAAATGATCGACATCTGCGACTTCGCCGTCGGCGTCTCGCGCCAGCTCTACGGCCTGACCATCGCCACCGAGCGGCCCGACCACCGGATGATGGAGACCTGGCATCCGCTGGGCGTCGTCGGCATCATCTCGGCGTTCAACTTCCCGGTCGCGGTGTGGTGCTGGAACTCGGCGCTGGCGCTGATCTGCGGCGACACCTGCGTCTGGAAGCCCAGCGAGAAGACCCCGCTCACTGCGCTCGCCACCCAGGCGCTGTTCGAGCGCGCCGTGGCCAGGTTCGGCGACGCGCCCGCCGGCTTGTCGTCGGTCGTTATCGGCGGCCGTGAGGTCGGCGAGATCCTGGTCGACCACCCGAAGGTCCCGCTGGTCAGCGCCACGGGCTCCACCGCCATGGGCCGCGCCGTCGGCCCGCGCCTGGCCGGGCGCTTCGCCCGCGCCCTGCTGGAACTCGGCGGCAACAACGCCGCGATCGTCGCCCCGAGCGCGGACCTCGACCTCGCGATCCGCGGCGTGGCGTTCGCGGCCATGGGCACGGCCGGCCAGCGCTGCACGACGCTGCGCCGCCTCTTCGTCCACGAGAGCGTCTACGACGCCTTCCTGCCGCGCCTGAAGGCGGCCTACGCCTCCGTGAAGGTCGGGGACCCGCGCAAGGCCGGCACGCTCGTCGGCCCCCTGATCGACCAGGCCGCGCTCATCGGGATGCAGCGCGCCCTGGACGACGCCCGCTCAGCGGGCGGCGCGATCCATGGCGGAGAAGCCGTGGACCTCGCCCAAGGCTGCTACGCGCGCCCCGCGCTGGTGGAGATGCCGGCCCAGGCCGACGTCGTGAAGCGCGAGACCTTCGCGCCGATTCTCTACGTGATGAAGTACCGCGACCTCGACGGGGCGATCGCGCTGCAGAACGACGTGCCGCAGGGCCTGTCGTCGTCGATCTTCACCAACGACATGCGCGAGGCCGAGCTCTTCATCTCGGCGCGCGGTTCGGACTGCGGCATCGCCAACGTCAACATCGGCCCCTCGGGCGCCGAGATCGGCGGCGCGTTCGGCGGCGAGAAGGAGACCGGCGGCGGTCGCGAGTCGGGCTCCGACTCCTGGAAGGCCTACATGCGCCGCGCCACCAACACGCTCAACTACGGCAAGACCCTGCCGCTGGCCCAGGGCGTCACCTTCGACGTCTGACACCGCGTCCGCCTCGCCGGCAGGGCCGACGCGGCCGCGTTCCGCGCCGTAGATCCAAACGCCCGTTTGCACGCGCGGCGGCCACTTGGCACAATCGGGCTTTCAGCACGTCATTTCGAAAGTCCGGTCCTTTGAGCATTTCCAATCCGGCGGCTGCGGGCAGCGCCGGCGATCCTCTTTCCTCCGTCGACACGCTGATCGAGGGCCTGGGCGGCGTCGGCTACATCGCCTCGCGCCGCATCGCGACGGCGCTCTACATGGCGGTGAACCTGCAGAAGCCGATCCTGGTCGAGGGCTCGGCCGGCGTCGGCAAGACCGAGCTGGCGCTTTCCACGGCGACGCTTCTCGGCCTGCCGCTGATCCGGATGCAGTGCTACGAGGGCCTCGACGAGTCCAAGGCGCTGTACGAGTGGAAGTACGGCAAGCAGCTCCTCTACACCCAGATCCTGAAGGACCGGATGGGCGAGGCGCTGGCCGACGCCGCCGACATGGACGAGGCCATGGTCCGGCTGCACGGCATGGGCGACCTCTTCTACTCCGAGCCGTTCCTGGAGCCCCGGCCCCTGATGCGGGCGCTGCGCGAAGACGACGGCTGCGTGCTGCTGATCGACGAGGTCGACAAGTCGGACGAGGCGTTCGAGGCCTTCCTGCTGGAGGTCCTGTCGGCCTATCAGGTCTCGGTGCCGGAACTCGGCGTGCTGAAGGCCAGGACGCCGCCGCTGGTGTTCCTGACCTCCAACAACGTGCGCGACCTGGGCGACGCGCTGAAGCGCCGCTGCCTGCACCTGCACATCCCGCTGCCCGAGGCGGCGCTGGAGGAGAAGATCGTCGCCAGCCGCGTGCCGGGCATCGAGGCCAGGCTGACGCGCGAACTGGTGGGCTTCGTGCAGACGCTGCGCACGCTCGACCTGCGCAAGGCGCCCTCGATCTCCGAGACCGTCGACTGGGCCCGGGCGCTCGTCCTGCTGCACGCCGACAGCCTCTCGCCCGAGATGGTGCGCGACACCCTCAACGTCATCCTGAAGTTCGAGCAGGACATCACCGCCGTCGAGCCGCAGGTGGTGGAACTGCTGCACAAGCGCTGACGGCATGCAGCACACGCTCTCATCCCGCTCATCCCGGCGAATGCCGGGACCCAGATCGCGAAATGCTGAGCTGGGTTGGATAGATGCTGTGTCCGTCGAACCGGTCGCCGAGACTTTCCATCTGGGTCCCGGCATTCGCCGGGATGAGCGGTAGATGCAGCACACGCTCGAGCAGTTCTTCCGGGCGCTGCGCGCCGCCGACGTCCGGGTCTCGCCGGCCGAGGCGATCGACGCCTCGGGCGCGGTGACCGTCACGGGCTACGCCGACCGCACGCTCTTCAAGGATGCGCTCTGCTCGACGCTGGCGAAGTCGGCCGACGAAGTCGGCCGGTTCGACGCGGTGTTCGAGACCTTCTTCGCCCGCGACGCTGTCTCGATGCCGCCGCCGTCCGCCTCGGAGCAGGGCGAGCCCAGCGAAGCCGACATGCAGGCCACCGAGTCGAGCCCGCTCGCCCAGGCCGTGCTCAGCGGCGACAACGCCCTGATCCAGCAGACCATGGAGGACGCCGCCCAGCGCGCCGGCGTCGCCGACATCCGCCTCACCACCCAGCGGAGCCGCCTCACACGCCGGCTGCTGGAGGAGATGGGACTGGAGGAGATCGAGCGGATCATCGCCAACGCGCGCCGCTTTCCCGAGCAGCAAGGCCTCGCCGACCGTCTCGACCAGGCTCGCCGCGACCTCTTCACCGAGGCGCAAGCGTACGTCGCGCGCCAGCACGACCTCTATGCGGCCGCCTCGGCCCAGACGCTGCGGGAGGAGCGCCTGGCGCGCAAGCAGCTCAACGCCGACGGGGGCGTCGACCCCGTCGACTACCAGCTCATGGCCGCGCTGGTGAAGAAGATGGCCAAGCGGCTGGCGGCCAAGTACTCGCGCCGCCGCCACATCGCCCACAAGGGTCACCTCGACGTCCGCAAGACCCTGCGCCGCAGCCTGGCCTACGGCGGCGTGCCCTTCGACATCCAGTTCAAGGTCAAGAAGGTCGACAAGCCGTCGATCGTGGCGATCTGCGACGTCAGCAAGTCGGTGGCCGCCGCCGCCCAGTTCCTGCTGACCTTCCTCTACTCGCTGAACGAGGTGGTCGACCGGATGGAGGCCTTCGCCTTCTCCGGCCGGATGATCAGCGTGAACGACATCCTCGACGACCACGGCGTCGAGCAGGCGATCTTCAGGGTGCTGCAGGAGATCGGCTTCCAGCAGACCGACTACGGCCGCTCGCTGCAGGACTTCTCGGAACAGCACCTCGACAAGCTCGACCGCCGCACGACCGTGATCATCCTGGGCGACGGCCGCTCGAACTTCGCCGATCCGCGGCTGGACCTGATGCGCGAGATCCACGACCGCTCGCGGGCCGTCATCTGGCTCAATCCCGAGCCCGAGAGCTACTGGGGCCAGGGCGACAGCGTCATGAACCGCTACGCCCGCTTCTGCCACGTCGCCAAGCAGTGCGGCACCATCGAGCAACTCGAGCGCATCATCGAGGACGTGCTCAGGAGCTACGTCCCGCACTGACGTCGGCGGCGCGCTTCACCTTGATCGCCGCGGAGATCTCGGTGTGGCGGACGCGGGTGATGGCGTAGGGCAGGAAGATCAGCGCGCCCACCACCGACATGGCCGCCGGGACGAAGCCCCAGGCCAGGATCAGCTTGCCCACGACGTCCTCGGGAATCACCGCCCCCACCTGGGCGCCCGCGTGGGCCGGAAAGTGCATGAGGTCGAGCGCGAAGCCGCCGACCATGGTCCCCACGCCGGCGGCCGCCTTGCCCGCGAAACCCAGGCCCGAGAAATAGAGACCCTCGCGGCGCGTGCCGAACACATGCTCGTGCTCGTCGGCGGCGTCGGCCATCATCGACGGCAGCGCGATGAAGATCAGGCCCGAACCCAGGCCGACGATCAGGCTGGTGCTCAGCATCCACCACAGCGCCTCGTAGCCGGTCGGCGCGAGGATGCCGAGCGCCCTGAGGGTCGGCAGGACCATCCAGGGCACGATGACGAGGGCGAAGCCCCAGAGCATCGCGGCCTTCTTCTCCATGCGCCTGAGCAGGAGCGGCGTGACGGGGATGCCGGCCGTGATGCCGAGCAGCAGGGCATACGCCACGAACTGGATCGTGCCCGGCGGCAGCTTCCAGACGAAGACGAAGGTGTGGTTGTTGAGCGCCGCGTTCAGGCCCGCCGCGCTGGTGAACATCAGCATCGACAGGAACAGGATGCGGAACGAGCGGTTGCGGAAGATCTCGCGCACCTCGCCCGGCAGTCGCGGCAGCATCGGCGCGGGCCGCTCGGTCGGGCGCGGCAGCGCCGCCGCATAGCGCCAGACGCCGAGGCAACTGACCAGCGCGCCCGCCAGCATGACCGCCGCGATCAGCCAGCCGAACGGCGCATAGGCTTCCTTCCGCTGCAGCCCGATCTCGCCGGTGAAGAAGAAGGTGAAGGCGATCAGGTTGATGGCCACCGTGGCCAGGATGCCGCCCATCAGCCGCCAGGCCACGATCCGCGCGCGCTCGACGTAGTCGTCGGTCATTTCCCCGCCCAGCGTGAAGTAGGGGATGTTGAACATCGAGGCGAAGGCCCGGACCCCCATCTTGCTGGCGGTCAGCCAGAAGAACAGCAGCAGCGGCGTCAGACCCGACGGCGGCGCGAACAGCATGCCGAGCGTCAGGAAGGTCAGGGGCGCGCCGACCAGCATCACCGGCACGCGCCGCCCCAGCCGCGAACGCACGCTGTCCGACCACGAGCCGATGAACGGGTCGAACACCGCGTCCAGGCACATGCTGATGGCGAGCGCCGTGCCGACCAGCGTGCCGGAGAGGCCGAGGACGGCCGTGTAGTAGAAGAAGACGAAGGTGTTCATGGCGAGGTAGCCGGACTCGACCACCTGGCCCACGCTGTAGGAGAGCTTGACCAGGGCGGGCGGCTTGCGGCCGTCGTGCGGCAGGACCTCCGCCGCCGCCGGGACGCCTACACCTTCTGCGACCGCCATCGTCTCTCCCACGCTCTCGTTCTGAAGACAGGCCGGCGACCGGACCTCAGGTCGCGGCCGCCGCCTCCCGGAGCCGCCTGCGCCGCAGTTCCGTGATGATCTCGCCGTGCCGGGCGCGGCTGATGGCGTAGGGCGCGAAGATCAATGCGCCGAGCACCACGAGGGCGGCGCTGAACGGGCCCCAGGCGATCACCAGCCCTTGCAGGACGCTCTCGTCGACCACCGCATCGGGACTGCGCCCCGCGCTCTTCGGGAACCGCAGAAGGTCGATGGCGAAGCCGCCGACCATGGTGCCGACGCCCGCCGCGGCCTTGCCCGCGAATCCGAGACCCGAGAAGTAGAGCCCCTCGCGCCGGGCGCCGAACATCAGCTCGTGTTCCTCGGCGGCGTCGGCCATCATCGACGGGTAGGCGATGTACGCCAGGCCCAGGCCCAGCCCCACGACCAGTTGCGTCGCGATCAGCGCCGGCAACGCGTCCAGGCCCGCGGGCGCGTAGAGGCCCGCGGCGCGGATGACGGGCAACGCGACCCAGCCGAGGACGAGCAGAGAGAAGCCCATCGCCACGACCGTCTTCTTCTCGAACGCGCGCAGCAGGGCGGCGGCCACGGGCACGCCGACGGTCAGGCCGGCCAGCGCCGAATAGGTCATGAACTGGATCATTTCCGGCTGGAGCTTCCAGACGAAGACGTAGTTGTGGAAGTTCAGCGCGTTGTGCGCGCCGGCCGCGCTCGCGAACACCAGCATCGACAGGAAGAGGATGCGGAACGAGGGGTTCCGGAACACCTCGATCATCTCAGGCAGGAGCCGATGCGTCATCGGCGCGGCCTTCGCCTGCGGCTGCGGGAGGGCCTTTGCGTAGCGCCAGACGCCGACGGTCGCGATCATGGCGCAGACGAAGACCAGCGCGCCGATGCTCCAGCCGAACTGCGGATAAGGCTCCGGCTTCTGCAGGCCGCCCTTGCCGGGGAAGAAGTAGGTGAAGGCGATCCACGTTATGGCCACCGTCGCCACGATGCCGCCCAGCAGGCGCCAGGCCACGATCTTGGATCGCTCGTTGTAGTCGTCGGACATTTCGCCGCCGAGGGCGAAGTAGGGGATGTTGTAGACCGATGCGAAGGCGCGGAACGCGCCCTTCATCACCGTCAGCCAGACGAACAGGAGGAACGGGCTGAGCGCCGCCGGCGGCGCCAGCAGGAGGCCCATCGTGATCATCGTCATCGGCGCGCCGATCAGCATGAGCGGCAGCCGGCGGCCGTACTTCGAACGGACGCCGTCCGACCACGACCCGATGATCGGATCGAGCGCGGCGTCGACGCACATGCTGATGGCGACAGCGAGCCCCACCATGCTGCCCGAGAGTCCGAGCACGGCCGTGTAGTAGAAGAAGATGAAGCCGTTCACGGCGATGTAGCCGGACTCGACCGTCTGGCCCACGCTGTAGAAGAACTTCACCGACGCGGGCGGCCGAAGCCCGCCCGCGGTCTCACCGGCCGCCGCCCCGCCGGCGATGGCCCCGGCTTCCTCCGCAATCGCCACGTCGTTCCTCCCACGCGGTCGTTGAAACGGACGGTACGCCCGCACGAACGGCTGGCAACCGTGACCTCACGTCACGGACGCGGCCTACCCCGCGCCCCGGCTCCGATCCCGAGCCGCCCCGGACCCCCCGGCGCGGCGATCGGCGGGGGCCCGCTTGCCCATAAGCGAATGCATGTTCATTATATACGGGTGAGGCAGAAGGACGAGACCAAGGCGCAGGACATCCTGCAGGCCACCCTGGACGAGGTCCGCGACGTGGGCCTGGCCGGCCTGTCCGTGGAGGCCGTGGCCCGGCGCGCAGGGGTCGCGACCGGCACGGTCTACGTCTACTTCAAGGGCAAGGACGCCCTGCTCGACCAGCTCTACCTGCGCACCAAGCAGAAGTTCGCGACGCTGGTGTTCGGCGACGACGGCGGGCCGCTGCGCGCCGCGTTCGCCCGCATGACCGCCGCCTACATCGACTACGTGATCGAGAACGCCGCCGAGCTGGTCTTCATGGGGCAGATGGCCAATTCGCCCTACCTGACCGCCGAGACCCGCGAGCAGGCGGCGATCAGCCTGCGCCCGCTGGCGA
>NZ_JAEUMO010000161.1 GCF_016793285.1 Phenylobacterium sp. | reverse complement strand
CTGGTCGACTGCGCCTACGCCCTGGGCATGGCGGTCGGCGAGGCGGCGAAGGCCGAGGCCGACACGAAGAAGAGCTTCGGGCTCTACGACCTCTTCCACCGCAGCTTCCTGGCCGTGCGCATGGGCATCCGCCTCGCCATGGCGCTGCGCGCGGGGCCGAAGCCGGCCGCGGCGCACGTCGGGCCTACCGGGCGCGACAGCCCCGAGCGGGAACGGCTCGACAGCGAACGAGCCGAACCCGGCGATCCGCCCGGGTTCAGGATCGAATTCGAGCGCGACCGCGACCGCGACCGGGACTACGAACCCGTCAGCCTGCCGCGCTTCCTCTCGACGCTGGGCCTCGTCGCCCGCGACGCCGGCCGCGCGAGCGGCCTGCCCGCCGACGTCCGCACCCGCACCCTGCCCGCGCTGAAGACCCTGCTGGACGACGCCGGCGGCGCGCCCGCGCCGCAGCGAACCCCCGGCGTCGCCGTGCTCTCCAGGCCTCCGCCGGCCACTGCGCCGGCGAGAGCGTCCCTGCTCGGCTCCACGGCCCCCACCGTCATGCGCCCCCGAGCGCGCCCCAAGCCTCCCTGGTCCAATTCCGGCTGACGGCGCGAAGCGCCCTTCCTGGAGCCATGAAACACGCGAAACGCGATCCGGGACCTCCCGCCCGCGAGCCGGCGCATGCCCTTTCGTGTGTTCGTGTATTTCGTGGTTCCGATGACAGCGCCCGCGGCGCGTATGGCCTCGCCCGCTTGACACCGCCCGCGCAACATCCGACCCCAGCCCCATGAGCGCCCCCGCACCGCCGGAGCCTGGCGCCCGCGCGGTCGTGGCGCGGGTGGCGCGGAGCTACATGGCGCCGCGCTGGCGGGGCTGGACCGTGGCCATGCTGGCCGCCGTGGTCGTGGCCTGGTGCAGCGCCGAACTCGTCCGCATCATCGAGCCCGCCACCAACGACCTGCTGGTCTTCCACAAGGCCGGCGCGCTGCTCTGGATCCCGCTGACCATCGCCGGCCTCGCCGTGGCGCGCACCGTCGCCCAGATCGTCCAGGCGACCCTGGTCAACCACATCGGCAACGCCGTCGTCGGCGACGTGCAGGTCCAGCTCTTCGGCAAGCTGGTGCGCGCCGACCTCGCCCACCTGCGCAGCCAGCACTCCGGCGCCTACGTCTCCTCGGTGCTCTACGACGCCGGCCTGATCCGCGAGGCGGCGACCTCGGGCGTCGTGAACTACACCCAGAACGCCCTGATCTTCCTCGGCGCCGTCCTGGTGATGGTCGCCAACGACTGGGCGCTGTCGCTCGTCCTGCTGCTGGCCGTGCCGGTCGCCGGCGTCATCATGCGCCGCTTCTCCAGGCGCACGACCAAGGCCGCCAAGGGCGCCATGGCCGAGACCTCCAACCTCTCGTCGGCGATCATGGAGAGCCTGGACGGCGTCCGCGTCGTGAAGATCGAGAACCGCGAGACCTACGAGGAGGCCCGCGTCGCCGAGGTGGTCGGCCGCCGTCAGCGCCACCTGACCAGGGGCGCCAACGCCCGCGCCCGCGCCGCACCCGCCACCGAGCTGCTGATGACGCTGATCGTGGCCGTCGTCTTCGCCTACGCCGGCTGGCGCTCGACCCACGGCGAGATGAACGCCGGCGCCTTCTTCTCCTTCGTCGCCGCGCTGACCATGGCGTCCCAGGCGCTGCGCCAGCTCGCCAACCTCCAGACCG
Source organism: Phenylobacterium sp. (assembly GCF_016793285.1). Classification (GTDB taxonomy): domain Bacteria; phylum Pseudomonadota; class Alphaproteobacteria; order Caulobacterales; family Caulobacteraceae; genus Phenylobacterium. The sequence continues at coordinate 15,726 of NZ_JAEUMO010000161.1, read as the reverse complement.
TGTTCGCCGAGGGCCTGTCCGCGGCGCGCCGGCTCTTCGCCGCCCTCGACGTCGAGCCGGAGGTGCGCGAGCAGCCGGGCGCCCATCCCATCGCCCGCGCCGAGGGCCACATCCGCTTCGAGGGGGTCGCCTTCTCCTACGGCGGCGACGGGCCGCCGGCGCTCAGCGGCGTCGACCTCGAGGCGCGCCGTGGCGAGACCGTGGCCCTGGTCGGCCCCTCCGGCGGCGGCAAGAGCACGATCCTGAACCTGATCCCGCGGTTCTACGACGTCAGCGCCGGCCGCGTGACCCTCGACGGCGCCGACGTGCGCGAGGTGACGATCTCGTCCCTGCGCGACCAGATCGCGCTGGTCACCCAGGAGCCGTTCCTGTTCGACGACACCATCCGCGCCAACATCGCCTATGCCCGGCCCGACGCCACCCAGGCCGAGATCGAAGCGGCGGCGCAGGCCGCCGCCGCGCACGCGTTCGTCGCCGCCCTGCCCGACGGCTACGATACGCCCGTCGGCGAGGGGGGCGCGCGCCTTTCGGGCGGCCAGCGCCAGCGCATCGCCATCGCCCGCGCCTTCCTGAAGGACGCCCCGATCCTGCTGCTCGACGAGGCCACCAGCGCGCTCGACACCGAGAGCGAAGCCCAGGTGCAGGCCGCCCTGAAGCGCCTGATGGCCGGCCGCACCACGCTGCTGATCGCCCACCGCCTCTCCACCGTGCGCGGCGCCGACCGCATCTACGTCGTCGACCGTGGCCGCGTCGTGGAGACCGGCGACCATGGCGCGCTGGTGAAGGCGCGCGGCCTCTACGCCCGCCTGGCCAAAAGCCAGGACCTGGAGGCGGAGCCCGCCGCTTGAAGGCCTTCCTCCGCTCTGACGGCGTCCAGGCCTTCCTGGGCTGGGTGCTGGGAACCTACCTGCGGCTGATCCTGCGCACCGTCCGCTGGCGGCACGAGAACCTCGCGGCGGTCGAGCCCGTCCTGGCCGACGACGCCAGGGGCGCGATCGCGCTGTTCTGGCACGGCCGCATCCCGCTCTGCCTCGCCACCGCGCCGCAGTGGTGGAGGAAGCGCACCAAGGCGCTGATCTCGCCCAGCGCCGACGGCGAGTTCATCGCCCGCGCGCTCGACATGTCGGGCTTCCCCGCCATCCGCGTCTCCTCGGCCAAGAAGGGCGACGCGGCCAAGGCGCGCCAGGCCGTCGCCGCCATCCGCGAAGCGACCCAGTGGGTGGCCGGCGGCGGCGCCCTCGTCGTCACCCCCGACGGCCCGCGCGGCCCGAACGAGATCATCGCCGCCGGCTCGCTGCAGATCGCGCGCCGCAGCGGGCAGGCGGTGTTCCTGATGGGCATCGCCGCCGCCCCCGCCGCGCGGATGCAGAGCACCTGGGACAAGGTCATGTGGGCCGCCCCGTTCGGCCGCGGCGCCGTGGTGTGGGAAGGTCCGCTGTTCGTCCCCGCCGACGCCGACGAGGCCGCCGTCGCAGCCCTCGTCGCCGACTGGTCGGCGCGCCTCTCGGCGGCCACGCGCCGGGCCGAGGCGCTGGCGGCCGGCTGATCCTGCGTTACTTGGTATCGCATTGATCGCCCCGGCGGGCGGTGAGACATAGGGCCCGATGGCCCCGCACGACCCCCCTCACGACGATCACGGGCGCGACCACGGCCCTGGCGGGCACGACCATGGCGGGCACGACCATGCGGGTCATGGCCATGGGGCGCATGGGCACGGCCACCACCACCCCGCGCCCGCCGACATGGGCCGCGCCTTCGCGATCGGGGTCGTCCTCAACACCGTCTTCGTGGCGGCCGAGGCCGGCGTGGGCTTCTGGACCGGCTCGCTGTCGCTGCTGGCCGACGCCGGCCACAACCTGTCGGACGTGCTGTCGCTGCTGCTGGCCTGGGGCGCGACCCTGCTGGCGAAGCGCGCACCGGCGGGCCGCCGGACCTACGGCCTGCGCAAGGCGACGATCCTGGCCTCGCTCGCCAACGCCGTGCTGCTGCTGCTCGCGGTCGGCGCCATCACCTCGGAATCGGTGCATCGGCTGCTCGTCCCCTCGCCGGTGGAGCCGGGCCTGGTCATGCTGACCGCCGCGCTGGGCGTGCTGATCAACGGGGCGACGGCCCTGCTCTTCATGCGCGGCGCGCATGCCGACCTGAACGTCCGCGGCGCCTTCCTGCACATGGCCGCCGACGCCGGCGTCTCGCTGGCCGTGGTGGTCGGCGCCTTCGCCATGAGCCGCACCGGCCTGCTCTGGATCGACCCGGCGCTGGGCCTGCTGATCGCCGCCGTGATCGTCCTCGGGACCTGGGGCCTGCTGCGCGACTCGGTCGACCTGGCCCTCGACGCCGCCCCGCGCGGCATCGACGTCGAGGCCGTGCGCCGCTACCTCGCCGACCTGCCCGGCGTCCAGGGCGTCCACGACCTCCACGTCTGGGCGCTCTCGACCACCGAGACGGCCATGACCGCCCACCTGCTGCGGCCCGACAACGACGGGGCCGACGACCTGTTGCAGAGCGCGAGCGCCGAGCTGGCCAGGCGCTTCCGCATCGGCCACGCGACCCTGCAGATCGAGACCGACGACGCGGGCTGCGGCGTCGGCTGCGCGAAGGTGGCGTGACCCTGCTTCGCCAAGGCTTCGCCGGGCGGGACCCGCGATGACGAGGACGCTTCCGCTCGCCCTCTACGGCGCGGCGACCGGCCTGCTGGAGCCCTTCGCGCCGGCGGTGCTGCGCGGCCGCGCGGGCCGCGGCAAGGAGGACGCCGCGCGCCTGGGCGAGCGGCTGGGCCGCCCCGGCGCGGCGCGGCCCGACGGCCCGCTCGTCTGGCTGCACGGCGTCAGCGTCGGCGAGACCATGTCGCTCCTGCCCCTGGTCTCGGCGCTCCGGGCGCACCGGCCCGAACTCGCGCTCCTGGTGACGTCCGGGACGGTGACGGCGGCTGCGATGATGGCCGGGCATCTGCCCGCGGGCGTGATCCACCAGTTCGCGCCGGTGGACGCGCCGGGCGCCGTGCGGCGCTTCCTCGGCCACTGGCGGCCGGACGCGGGCGTCTTCGTCGAGAGTGAACTCTGGCCCAACCTGATCCTGGCGGCGCGCGCGCAGGGCGTTCGCCTGTCGCTGATCTCCGCGCGGATGACCGAAGGCAGCGCCGCGCGCTGGTCGCGCTGGCCGGGCTCGGCGCGGGCGCTGGTCGCCGCCTTCCAGGTGCTGGCGGCGCAGGATGCGGCCACCGAGGCGCGGCTGGCGCGCCTGGGCGGGCGGCCCGGCCCGCGGCTGAACCTGAAGCTCGTCGGCGAGCCCCTGCCCTTCGACGCCGCCGAACTGGAGCGGCTGCGCACCGCCGCCGCCGGCCGCAAGGTCGTGCTGGCGGCCAGCACGCACCCCGGGGAGGAGGCGATCGTCGCCAGGGCCTTCCACGACGCGGCGCCCAACCTCGGCGAGGCCCTGCTGGTGATCGCCCCGCGCCACCCCGACCGGGGCCCGGCGCTGGCCGACGAGCTGCACGCCACGCGGCGCGCCGCCGGCGAGGCGCCGACCGGCGCGATCCACATCGCCGACACCCTGGGCGAACTCGGCCTCTTCTTCCGGCTGGCCGACATCGTGGTGATGGGCGGCGGCTTCGTCCCCGGCATCGGTGGCCACAATCCGCTGGAGCCGGCGCGGATCGGCCGGCCGATCCTCACCGGCCCGCACGCCTTCAACGCGGCCGAGGCCTACGCCGGACTGTTCGCGGAGGCCGCCGCCATCGAGGCGCCCGACGCCGCGGCGCTCACGCGCCACATCCGCGGCCTGCTGGACAACCCGGCGATCGTGCGGCGCATGGGCGAGGCCGCCCTCGCCTACGCCGGCCGCCAGAACGCGGCGGTGATGCAGCGCGCGCTCACCCTGCTGGACCCGCTGCTGCCGTGAAGCTCTCGACCCCTCGCTGGTGGTACACCCGCGACGCCAAGGTCGGCGCGGTGACGCGGCTCGTGCTGACGCCGGCGTCGTGGATCTGGGCCGCCGCCACGGCGCGCCGGATCGCCAACGGGCGGCCGGTCGATCCGGGCGTGCCGGTGATCTGCGTGGGCAACCTCACCGTCGGCGGTGCGGGCAAGACGCCGGTGGTCCGCGAACTCGCGCGGCGGCTGGGCGGCGCCGTGCTGACGCGCGGCTACGGCGGCGCGCTGGCCGGCCCGGTGAAGGTCGACCCCGCCGCCCACGCAGCGGCCGATGTCGGCGACGAGCCGCTGATGCTGGCGCAGGACCTCGACGTCTGGGTCTCGCGCGACCGGGCGGCCGGCGCCGTGGCCGCGAGCCGGGCCGGGGCGCGGGCGATCGTCATGGACGACGGCCACCAGAACCCGTCGGTCGCGAAGACGCTCTCGCTGGTCGTCGTCGACGGCGAGACGCGCCACGACGAGTGGCCGTTCGGCGACGGCCGCGTGTTCCCCGCCGGCCCGATGCGCGAGCCGCTCAAGGTCGGCCTGGCCCGCGCCGACGCGGTCGTGCTGCTGCTGCCGGCCGACCTCGACGCGCCCGACCCCGCACTGCTACGCCAGTTCGCCGGGCTGCCGGTCCTCATCGCGCGCCTTACGCCCGCCGCGCCGCCGCCGGCCGGGCCGCAGGTCGCCTTCGCCGGCGTCGGCAAGCCCTGGAAGGTGGAGCGGGCCCTGCAGGCGGCCGGCTGCGACCTCAGGGACATGTGGCCCTTCCCGGATCACCACGCCTACGCCGAGGCCGAGCTCCAGCGCCTCGCCGCGCGCGCGGCGCAGTACGGCGCGGGCCTCGTCACCACCGAGAAGGACTGGGCGCGGCTCCCCGCGGCCTGGCGCGAGCGCGTCGCGGCCTGGCCCGTGCGGGCGGTCTTCGAGGACGAGGCGGCGCTGGACGCCGTCCTGGCGCGGGCTACTTAGCGCCCGCGAGCTGGGCGAACTTCCAGCTCGTCTCCGCCAGCGACAGGACGCGGTCGGCCTGCTGGGCCGCGTGCGGGCTGTTGGCGGTGCCGTCGCGCACCCGGCCCACGATCCCCTGCAGGATGCCCGCGAGGCGGAAGGTGTTGTAGCTGTAGAACCAGTTCAGCTCCGGCAGGCCCGGGCGCCCGGTCAGTTCGCAGTAGTAGGCCACCGCCTCGTCCAGCGTCGGGATGCCGTGGGCCTTCAGGTCGGGGATCTGCGAGATGCCGCCGTTGATCCAGTTCATGAGCAGGTAGGTGAAGTCCGCCAGCGGCTCGCCCAGCGTGCCCAGCTCCCAGTCGAGGACGGCGGCGACGCGGTTCTCGGTCGGGTGGAAGATCATGTTGTCGAGGCGGTAGTCGCCGTGGACGATGGAGGTGCGCTCCTGCTCGGGCACGGTCCTCGGCAGGAACTCGATCAGCCGCTCGATCTCCGGGATGTGGACCGTCTCGGAGGCCTTGTACTGCTTGGTCCAGCGGTCGACCTGGCGGGCCATGTAGTTGCCGGGGCGGCCGTAGTCCTCGAGGCCGATCTTCACGTAGTCGGTGTTGTGCAGGTCGGCGAGGGTCTTGATCTTGGAGAGGATGATCTCGCGCCGCTCGGCGGGCGAATAGGCCGGGAGCGACTGGTCCCAGAGGATCCGGCCTTCGACCATGTCCATGACGTAGAACATGGTGCCGACCACGCTCTCGTCGGTGCAGAGGCCGTAGGGCCGGGCCACCGGGAAGCCGGTGGGATAGAGCGCGGAGATCACCTTGAACTCGCGGTCCACCGCATGCGCCGAAGGCAGCAGCTTCCCGGGCGGCTTGCGGCGCATGACGTACTTCTTCGTCGGCGTGACGAGCTGGTAGGTCGGGTTCGACTGGCCGCCCTTGAACTGGCGCACCTCCAGCGGGCCGGCATAGCCCTCGACGTTGGCCTCCAGCCAGCGGGCCAGCGAGGCCTCGTCGAACCTGTGGGTCTCTGCGACCTCCTTCGTGCCGGTGTTGAGCGCCTCGCGCTCCTGCTCGGCGGTCAGGGCTTCGGCCATGTTCGTCTCCCCACGCGCTCGTACGCTTGTTTGAAGTCCTTTTAGCCGGGCGGGCCGACGGAGCAAGGCTTGACGCCCGGGCACGGCGTCCGCAACTCGAAGACATGGCCGAAGACGTCATGTCGATCATCGAGATCGCCGCCCCGCGTGAGCGGGTTTGGCAGGCGCTGAGCGACCCGGCGCAGGTGAGCCAGTGGATGGGCGCTCTGCGCTTCCGCGCCGAGGCCGGGCACGTCTTCTACCTCCAGCCGGACCGGGCGCGGCGGCTCGCGGGCGACGTGACCGACGCGATCGCGTGCCGGATCGAGGTGCTGGACCGGCCGCGCCGGCTGTCGTTCACCTGGGGCCTGCCGGACACCTTCGTCGACGTCCGCCTGACCGAGATCTCGGGCGGCACCCATGTGCGCCTGGTCCATTCGGGCTGGGACCGGTTCGAGGACCGCGAGACCGAGGACGTGCGCGGCGGCATGGGCCGCGCCTGGCACGCCGTGGCGCTGCCGGCGCTCCGCGCGGTCGCCGAGCGCTAACCCAGCGCGCGCCAGCCGATGTCGCGGCGGCAGAAGCCGTCCGGGAAGTCGATGGCGTCGACGGCGGCGTAGGCGCGGTCGCGGGCCTCGCGCAGCGTCGCGCCGCGGGCGCAGGCATTGAGCACGCGGCCGCCAGACGCGCGGAGCTGGCCGGCGTCGTCCAGCTTCGTGCCGGCGTGGAGGACGACGGTGTCCGCGCCGAAGTCGCCGTCGGCGCCGTTGATCGCGCCGCCGGCCTGGGGCTTCTCCGGATAGCCCTTGGCGGCCATGACGACGCAGACCGCGCTCTCGTCGCGCCACTGAGGCGGCGGCATTTCGGCCAGCCGGCCCTCGGCGCAGGCCATGAGGTAGGGGACGAGGTCGCTCTCCAGGCGCAGCATCAGCACCTGGCACTCGGGGTCGCCGAAGCGGACATTGAACTCGACCAGCTTGGGCCCAGCCTTCGTAGCCATCAGCTCGACGAAGAGCACGCCCTTGTACGGCGCGCCGTCGGCGGCGATTCCCGCGAAGGCCGGCTCGACCAGGCGCGTGCGGACCTGCTCGACTAGCTCCCGCGTGAAGACGGGCGCCGGCGAATACGTCCCCATGCCGCCCGTGTTCGGACCCTGCTCGCCGTCGAAGGCGCGCTTGTGGTCCTGGGCCGACCCGAAGACCATCGAGTCCCTGCCGTCGCAGAGCGCGAACAGCGAGCCGATCTCGCCCTCCAGGAACTCCTCCAGCACCACCCGCGCGCCGGCTTCGCCGAACCGGCCGGCGAAAGCGTCGTCGATGGCGGCCTCGGCCTCTCCCTTCGTGGGGGCGATGACGACGCCCTTCCCCGCCGCCAGCCCGTCGGCCTTGACCACGTAGGGCGGCTGGAACCGCGCAAGCGCCGCGTGGCCCTCGGCGGCGCTTTCGCACACGGCATAGGCCGACGTCGGCAGGCCGTAGCGGTCGCAGAAGGCCTTGGTGAAGGCCTTTGAACTCTCGAGCTGGCCCGCCTGGGCGCTGGGGCCGAAGCAGGGGATGCCCGCGGCCACGACCGCGTCTGCCAGACCCGCCGCGACCGACGACTCCGGCCCGATCACCACGAGGTCGGCTGCGATCTCGCGGGCCAGCGCCACGAGCCCCTCCACGTCGGTCGCCGGCACGTTGCGCAGCTCGGCCTGGGCGGCCATGCCCGGGTTGCCCGGCGCCGCCACCAGCCGCTTCACCAGGGGCGAGGCCGCGATCTTCCACGCCAGCGCATGCTCGCGCCCGCCGGAGCCTACCAGGAGGATGTTCATGGCCGGCCGCTTTGGCGTGGCCCGCCCGCGCGGTCAAGCGCGTCAGGGGCCGGAGTTGCGTCCATCGCGGGGCGCGATACCGCGTTCGCCGACCGGCGACGCCGAGTCACAGCTACAGCATGCGCGCGCTGGGATAACCTCGCCGGGTAACGGCCGAACGACGGGAGACGGGATGGCCAGTCCGAGTACCGACAGCCCGGAGCGGGCGCTCGAGTGGCATGAGGCCCGGGCGCGGGAGGTGGAGCACAGGGTGAAGAACACCCTGCAACTGATCTCGTCCATCGTCCTCCTCCAGGGCCGGCGCGCGGGCGACGAGGGGGCCAGGGCGGCGCTGCGGGCGGTGCAGCAGCGCGTGGCCGCCGTCAGCGTCGCGCACCGCCATGTGGGCTGGGAAGGCGACGCCGAGCAGGTGGAGCTGGCGGCGCTGGTGCGGGAGATCGTGGGCGACCTGGCCGGATCGGCCGGCCGCGAGGGCGTCGAGATCGACCTCGACCTGGAGAGCGTCACCATCGCCGGCCGTCAGGGCGTCCCCGTGGCGCTGCTGGTCAGCGAGGCCGTCGGCAACGCCCTGCGCCACGCCTACCCGCCAGGCCGCGCCGGCCGCGTGCGCGTGGCGCTGCGGCGCATCGGCAGGGGCTTCGAGCTTTCGGTGGCCGACGACGGCGTCGGGATCGCCTCCGGCGCGCCGCCGGCCGGCTTCGGCCTGACCTTGGCGCAACTGATGGCGCAGCAACTGCGCGGCAGGCTCACCACCGACGTGGCGCAACCGGGCGTGCGGCTTTCCGTTGTCGTCCCCATGGACAGCGACGCCGTGCGGGGCTGAGCCCCGATGATCTCCCTCGCGGACATGGTCGGAACGGGCGCGGCCCTGTGCTCGATGACCAGCTTCGTGCCCCAGATCGTGAAGATCTGGCGCGAGCGCGACGCCTCGTCGGTCTCGCTGCGCATGTACGCCGTGACGGTCACCGGCTTCTCGCTCTGGATCGCCTATGGCGTGATGAGCGAGAGCTGGCCGGTGGCGGCGTCCAACGCCGTCTGCCTGGCGCTCTCGGCCACCATCCTGACCCTGAAGTGGCGCTTCTCCCACGGGACTGCGGCGACGGCGCCCTAGCCAGGGGCGGCAGCGGGCCTTAAGCAGCCGGTTCCGTTCGGGTTTGAAGGACTTGGAATGAGCGATCGGTTGCAGGCGGCGCAGGCGGCGTTGAACGCAGGGCGCCGCGACGAGGCGATCGAGCACATGATCGCGGCCGTCACCGAGGATCCCGCGCGCGCCGTCCAGGTCTACCGGGTGCTGACCGCCAACCTCTACGGCGCCGGCCGCTTCGACGAGGGCGTGGCCTACGCCGCCCAGGGCGCGAAGCGCTACCCGAAGGACTACGACCTCCTGAACACCTACGGGGTCCTGCTGCGCAAGGCGAAGCGGCAGGCCGAGGCCGTGCCGGTCCTCGAAACCGCGATCAAGCTCAACCCGAAGAATCCCGCCGCCCAGCAGAACCTGGGCAACGTCTTCCTGGACCTGAAGGAGGGCGCGCGCGCCGAGGCGGTGTTCGGCAAGCTGGTGCGGGTGGAGCCGCGCAACCCCGAGTACCAGCGCCAACTGGGCCGCGCGTTGCACCACCAGGCCCGGATCGAGCCGGCCCTGACCCGCTTCCGCACCGCCGTCAGCCTGAAGAAGGACAACGTCGACGCCTGGCTCGACATGGTGGGCCTGCTGAACGAGGAGTTCCGCACGGCCGAGGCCGAGGAGGCGATGAGCAAGGCCCTGGCGGCCAGCCCCGGCGAACAGCGCCTCCTGGAGGGTCTCGCGCTGATGTACCGGCGCTCGGGCCAGATGCGCCGGGCCGAACAGTTCCTGACCGACCTCCTGCCCGCCAATCCGGACGCGGGCTGGCTGCACTGCCAGATCGGCCTCCTCGTCGCCGACTGGGACCGCGAGCGGGCGAACCGCCACCTGCGCCGGGCCGTCGAGCTGGAGCCGGACCGGCTGGACTACTCGATGGCGCTGGTCGAGAGCCTCGAGCGCACGCGCATGGGCGACGAAGGCGGACACATCGAGGAAGCCTACCAGCTCGCGCTGAAGCTCCTGCCGCGGCGCCGGGAATTCGGCGAAGCGGCGGCGAAGATCATGACCGAGGTCTTCGTGCGGGTGGCGGACTACGATTCGATGGAGCAGGTCGGCGACTTCCGGTCCCTGGGCCGCGGCTGGGCGTCCACCGGGCGGCACACGGCGCTGCTCAAGCAACTGGCGCGGACGTTCACCGACGAGGACCGCCTGGAGCTCGTCGAGCAGCACCGCATCTGGGGCCGCGAACAGGAGAAGCAGGCTGCACGGCGCCCGATCAAGCGCCCGCCGCCGCTCCCGCGGGAGGGGCGCAAGATCCGCCTGGGCTTCATGTCGTCCGACCTGCGCCAGCACCCGGTGGGCTATTTCGCGATGCCGCTGTTCGACTACGTCGACAACGAGCGGTTCGAGGTCTTCGTCTATTCGTACAACCTGGGCAAGGAAGACGCCGCGCACCGGCATATCGCGAGCAAGATCGCGGCCTACCGCTGGTGGCCCGACGTCGCCATCGGCGAAGCGGCCGAGCGGATCGCGGCCGACCAGCTCGACATGCTGATCGAACTGGGCGGCTCCACGCACATGAACAAGCTGGAGGTCATGGCCTACCGCCCGGCGCCGCTGCAGGCGAGCTGGCTGGGCTATCCGCACTCCGCCGGCCTGGAGAGCATCGACTACTTCGTCTGCGACCCCTACAGCCGCCCGACGCGTCCCGAGTACATGGTCGAGAAGCCGCTCGTCATGCCGCACACCTGGCTGGCGCTGGGCGACGCCTTCTTCTCGGACCGCAACCAGATCACGCCGGGACCGCTGCCCAGCGAGCGGAACGGCTTCGTGACCTTCGGCACCGCCAACAACCCGCACAAGTACGGCCGCGAGGTGCTGCAGGCCTGGGCGCGCGTGGTGGCGGGCGTGCCGGGCTCGAAGTTCGCGTTCGTGCGGCCCGAGGGCAGCGGCGCCAGCTTCCGACGCAACATCGCCCGGTTGTTCGCCGCCGAGGGCGTGAGCGAGGACCGCCTCGTCTTCCACGCCGTGCGCGGCATGCACATGCCGTACTACAACGAGATCGACGTGACGCTGGACCCGTTCCCGCTGACCGGCGGCACGACGACGACCGAGAGCCTCTGGATGGGCGTGCCGCTGGTGAGCCTGGTCGGCCAGGCGTTCCACGAGCGGCTCAGCTACTCGATCCTGTCGAACGCCGGGCTGGGCGACCTCTGCGCCACCGACCTCGACCAGTACCAGGCGATCGCGCTGAAGCTGGCGGCGGACGTCGAGCGCCGCCGCACGATCCGGGCCACCATCCGCGAGGACCTGCGCAAGAGCCCGCTGGGCCAGACCTCGCAGTTCGCGAAGGACTTCTACGAGATGATCCACCGCGCCGTCACCGAGCGGGCCTGATGGTCGACCGGCTGGCGGCGGCGAAGGCGGCGGTCGCCGCCGGGCGGCGCGAGGCGGCCGTGGCCGAGCTCGAGGCGGCGATCGCCGAGGGGCCGCAGCCTGCGGTCCTCTGGCGGATGCTCGCCGCGCAGCTCTTCAACCTGGGTCGGATCGACGACGCCGAACGGCGCGCAGCCGCGGGGCTGGCGGCGCACCCGGACGACTACGAGCTCACCAATACCCTGGGCGTCGCGCTCAGGCGGCTGAAGCGGCTGCCCGAGGCGGTCGATGCGCTGGAGGCGGCCGTCGCGATGCGGCCGGGGGTGGCGGCCGCCTGGCAGAACCTCGGCAACGCGCTCCTGGACCTGCGGCGGGGCGAGCGCGCCGCCCAGGTCTACGGCGAACTGATCCGGCTCGATCCCGGCGCGCCGCAGCACCGCTGGCGCCTCGGCCGCGCGTTGTGGCAGCAGGACAAAGGCGAGGCGGCGGCCGACGCGATGCGCGCGGCGCTGGCGATGGCCCCCGACAACATCGAGGCGTGGCTCGACCTGGCGAGCATCCTTTCGGGCGAACAGCGGCTGGACGAAGCCATCGCGGTGCTGGAGGACGCCATCCGGCGCACCCCCACGGCCGCGCGGCTGCTGGAGGCCAAGGCCGTGCTCCTGCGGCGCAGCGGCGCCGGCGCGGCGGCGCTCGCCTTCCTCGACGCCGCCGAGACCTTCATGCCGGGCGCGGCGTGGACGCACTTCCAGCGGGGACAACTCATCGGCGACGGCGACCGGGCGACGGCGAACGTGCAACTGGAGAAGGCGCACGCGCTGGCGCCGAACAACCTCGAGTATGCGCTGGCCCTGGCCGAGGGACTGTCGCGCGACCGCACGGCGAGCGAGGGCGAGAGCCTGGAGCGGGCCTACCGGCTCGCGCTCCAGGCCCTGCCGCACAACACCGAGCCCGGGAACAAGATCCTGAGCGAGGTGCTGGGCCGGGCCTGCGATTTCGCAGCCCTGGCGCAGGTGGGCGGCTTCCGAGAGATGGGCCGCGCCTTCGCCCAGGCCGGGCGCCACTCGGCGCTGCTGGAGCAGATCCCCCGCGTGGCCAGCGACGCCGACCGGCTGGAGCTCGTCGAGCAGCACCGCATCTGGGGCCGCGGCGCGCAAGCCTGGGCCGCGAAGGCGCCGGTCGCGCGGCGGGCGCCGCGTCCTGCGGACCCGACCCTGCGCCTGGGCTTCCTGTCATCGGACCTGCGCCGGCACGCGGTCGGCCATTTCGCCCTGCCGCTGTTCCAGCATCGCGACCCGCGCTTCGAGCTCTTCGTCTATTCGCATCACCCGGGGCGTGGCGAAGACCCGGTGCAGACCGCGGTGGCCGCCGCAGCGACCGTGCGGAACCTGCGCGGGATGGCCGCCAACGCCGCGGCCCAGGCCATCGCCGACGACGGCCTCGACCTGCTGATCGAGCTGGGCGGGTCGACGCTGTTCAACCGCATCGAGGTGATGGCGTTCCGGGCGGCGCCCAGGCAGGCGAGCTGGCTCGGCTATCCGCACTCGGTGGGGCTCTCCTGCATCGACTGGTTCATCTGCGACCCGCGGAACGCGCCCCAGCGCCCCGAGCTGATGATCGAGCAGCCGTTGATGCTGCCGGCGACCTGGATCGCGCTCGGCGAGCACGTGTTCACCGACGAGGCGGCGATCGCGGCCGAGCCGCCGAGCGCCCGCAACGGCTTCGTGACGTTCGGCACGGCGAACAATCCCTACAAGTACAACCCCGCCACGCTCGCGGCCTGGGCCAGGGTGGTCGCCGCCACGCCCGGCAGCCGGTTCATGGTTGTGCGGCCCGAGGCGGGCTCGGCGGGCTTCCGCGGCAACATCGAGGCGGCGTTCGCTGCCGAGGGCGTGGTCCCCGAACGCCTGATCTGGCGCGCCGTGCGCGGCGGCCACCTGGCGCACTACGGCGACATCGACGTCAGCCTCGACACCTTCCCGCTGACCGGCGGGACCACCACCACCGAGAGCCTCTGGATGGGCGTGCCGGTGGTGAGCCTGGTCGGGCCGGCGTTCTACGAGCGGCTGAGCTTTTCGATCCTAACCAACGCCGGCCTGGGCGACCTGTGCGCGCGGGACCTGGACGCCTACGTCGGGATCGCGACGCGCCTGGCCGCCGATGTGGAGCGCCGCCGCGCGCTCCGGTCCAGCCTGCGCCGCGACCTGCGCGCCGGCCCGCTCGGGCGCACGGCCGACTTCGCCCGCGACTTCTACGAGACGATGTGGAACGCGGTGCGCGGGGCCTAGCCTAGAGCCGGAAGTATTCCTGCAGCAGGTCGTCCGGCCGAGGCTGGAACGCGAGGTCCGTGCCGCCCGCGCGGAAGGCGATGACGCCCTGCGGCACCGTCTTGTTCACGGCGCTCGTGCCCTGGGCCAGGACCGAGTCTGAGCCGATCACCGAACGGCCGATGACGGCGCAGTTGGGGTAGATCACCACGCGGTCGCCGATCACCGGGATCTGGTCCTTGTGCCGGCCCACGGTCGAGTTCTGGTAGAGCACCAGGTAGTTCCCGTAGGTCGCCTTGGCGAGCACGATGCCGACCGAGTGGCCGATGTAGAACACCTCCGGCATGGCGATCTCGTAGAAGAGGTCGATGCCGTTCAGGGCCTTGTTCATCAGGAAGAGGCGTGTCGCCGCGGCGGTCTCGTTCGAGCGCCGGTACATCGTGTTGGAGAGGTAATACAGGAAGATGCAGTGCTGCGAGGATTGCAGCACGTTGAACTGGTCGGGCCGCCAGGGGGCGCAGGCGTTGATGCAGACGTGCATCCGCGCCAGCGCCTCGTCGAGGTGGGCGTCCACGGCGGCACGGAACGCAGCCTCGCGCCCGTCGGGCACGATGGCGGCGCACTGGGCGGTCAGGTAGCCGACGAGGCTCTCGCGGGTGTGGTCGAGCAGCTTCACGCGGGAAGACCTTCCAGATGGGCGGCGACCACATCCTCCACCGGCCGCGCGGTCACGCCAAGGGCGGCGAGGCGCTCCACGCTCGCGTTCGGCGGGGACGGCGGGTTGGCGTCGCCGGTGAACTTCACCCAGAAGCCGCGCGCCTCGAAGACGCGGGCGATCTCGGCGTTGGTGGTCAGGCGGCCGGCGGCGACGTTGAAGATTCCCTGCCCGCGCTCGGCGATGGCGATGAGCGCGGCCACGGTGTCGTCGAGGTGGATGTAGTCGCGGGCGATGTTGGGGCTGGACTGCAGAACGAGGTCGCGGGTCCGGCGCGCCTCGATCAGCCACTCCGACAGGAAGCCCGGCGCGCCCTCCGCCCAGTCGTAGACGTTGGAGAGGCGGGCCACCGCGCCGCGGCCGCCGCTGCGGGCCAGCGTCAGGTTCTCGCCCAGCGCCTTGGAGAGGTCGTAGACGCGGCGCGGGTCGGCCGGATCGAAGACGAGCGCCTCGGCCTCGTGGACGATGTCCTTGCGCTGCCCGTCGTAGAGGCGCGTGGAGGAGCAGTAGACGAACTTGCCGAAGCGGCCGGCCTCGACGAGCCGGCTGACCAGGGTCGCGTGCGCCTCGACCGTGTCGAACGGGCGGCGGTCGTAGTCGGCGGTGAGGCCGGCGCAGTAGAAGACCGTGCCCAGGTCGCGGGTCAGCAGCTCGGGGTCGCCCTTGGCCGGCGCCCAGACGTCCCAGCCGTCGGCCCGCAGGCGCCGGGTGAGGCGGGCGCCGACGAAGCCGGCGGCCCCCACTACGGTGGCCCTGGCGACGGTGGCCGCCCCCGCCACGCCGCTAGAGCCCGCCCGCCGGGTGGTGGAGCGCCGGGTCCTTGTGGCGCAGGTACTTGGGGCTGACACCCTTCACGATGGCGTAGCCGGGCCTGTCGAACACCTTGGGGTCCTTCACGGCGACCATGTTGAAGCCGTGCGGCGGGCCTTCCAGGTAGATGTCGTCCATCGGGATCAGCTCGACCGGCTTGCCCGCCAGATCGTAGTTCGAGTTGAAGTCGCGCAGGCCGAAGAGGGTGTAGCCGGCGTCCGTCAGCAGCTTCGCGATCTCGGTGTTCCCGAGACCGTTCGACCAGTCGACGTAGTGGCGGTGGACCTCGAACAGGATCGCCGGGGCCTCGCCTGCCGGAGCGTTCAGGAACCGCGCAGCGCCCTTCAGCGCACCAAGCTCGGCGCCTTCGATGTCGAGCACGATCAGGTCCAGGCGGTCCACGCCGGCGGCCGTCAGGTAGTCGGCGATGGTGACGGTCCTGAAGGTGTCGTCGCCCGCCTCCGCCACCTCGGCGTTGGCGAAGCTGTCGTAGCCGACGAGCTTCAGGTTGGTGGTGCTGTCGTGCCAGAGGCCTTCCGGCCGCGGGCGGATGTTGGAGAGGCCGTTCAGCTCGGCGTTCTTCATCAGCATGCCGCGCTGCTGGTTGTTCGGCTCGAAGGCGTGGACGACGCCGCCGTTCCCGGCGATCTCGCGGGCGATCAGCACGGCGTGGTCGCCGAAGTAGGCGCCGCCGATGACGACGTTCTTCGCGCCCCTGGCCAGATCGACCAGGATGCGGCTGGTCATCGGC
>NZ_JAEUMO010000263.1 GCF_016793285.1 Phenylobacterium sp. | reverse complement strand
AGGACACTAGGGAAATATCTGTTTCTAGTGTGCTTTTTGGATCTGAAGTTCGCTCGGCGCTCCGACCCGGAAGCAGGCGAACTTCAGATCCAGCACACTAGGCTGCGGCCAGTTCTCCCGCCAGCGCCCGTTCGATCAGGGCGATCGTGCGATCGACGCCGAAGATGGCGACGAAGCTACCGAAGCGGGGACCCTGGCTCTGGCCCAGCAGCACCTCGTAGAGGGCCGAGAACCAGGCGCGCAGCGGCTCGAAGCCGGCGGCCTTGCCCACCTCGAACACCTCGTTCTGGATGGCCTCGGCGTCGGCTCCCTCGGGGAGCGCCCGGAGCTTGGCGACCAGCGCCTCCATGGCGGCGCGCTCCTGGTCGGTGGGCGCGCGGAACCGCTTCGCGGGCTTCACGAAGTCCTCGTAGTAGTTGATCGCGTAGCCCGCGAGCTTGTCGAGCAGCGGCTCGCTGGCCGGCGTCGCGCCGGGCAGGTAGCGGCCGATGAAGGCCCACAGCAGGTCCTTGGTCGAGGCGTCGGCCGCCGACACCAGGTTCAGCAGCAGCGAGAAGCTGACCGGCGAGCCCTTCTGCGGCGGATCGCCGTGGTGGACGTGCCAGGCGGGATTGTCGAGCTGGGCGGCGTTGTCGCCGTCCGCCTTCTTGCGGATCAGCGCGTCGAGCTGCTGGAGGTACTCGTCGGTCGCCTTGGGGATGACGTCGAAGTAGAGCCGCTTCGCCGACTTCGGCGACTGGTACATGTAGTAGGTCAGGCTCTCGGGCGCGCCGTAGCGCAGCCACTCCTCGATGGTCAGGCCGTTGCCCTTGGACTTCGAGATCTTGGTGTTGTTCTCGTCCATGAAGAGCTCGTAGTGGAACGCCTCGGGCGGCTCGCCGCCCAGCGCCTTCACGATGCGGTTCGAGACGCGGACGGAATCCACCAGGTCCTTGCCCGAGGCCTCGAAATCGACGCCCAGCGCCGTCCAGCGGGCGGCCCAGTCGGGGCGCCATTGCAGCTTCACGTGGCCGCCGGTGACCGGCACTTCGGTCAGCGTCCCGTCCTCGTCGGGGAAGGTGATCGTGCCCTTGTCGACGTCGCGGGCGACGGTGGGCGCCTGGAGCACCCGGCCGCTCTTCGGGCTGATCGGCAGGAAGGGCGAGTAGGTGGCCCGCCGCTCCTCGCCCAGGGTCGGCAGCATGATCGCCTGGACCGCATCGAAGCGGGCGAGGATGCGCAGCAGCACCTCGTCGAACCGGCCCGACCGGTAGGTCTCGGTCGAGCTCATGAAGGTGTACTCGAAGCCGAAGCTGTCGAGGAACGCGCGCAGGCGGGCGTTGTTGTGCGCCCCGAAGCTCTCGTGCTCGCCGAAGGGATCGCGGACGGACGTGACCGGCTTGTCGCGGTCCTCCTCCAGCATCGCGCGGTTGGGCACGTTGTCGGGGATCTTCCGCAGGCCGTCCATGTCGTCGGAGAAGACGATGAGCTGGGTCGGGATGGCGTCCTCGGTCAGCGCGCGGAAGGCGTTGCGCACGATGGTCGGCCGCGTGGCCTCGCCGAAGGTGCCCAGGTGCGGCAGGCCGCTCGCGCCATAGCCGCACTGGAAGACGACCGGCTTCGCCAGCGCCGGCAGGGTCTGCACGGCCTCGGCGAACTTGCCCTGCGCGAACAGGGCGGCGGCCAGGTCACGCTCGGCGTCGGAGAGGCGCAGGCGGGTGATGCGGTCGAGCAGCAGGCGCGCCTGCTCGAACGGCCAGCTCCGGGCCTCGCGCGCCTGGTGGGAAAGTCCTTGCAGCATGCCGCGCGGCCTACAGCCCAAGGCGAGCCCGCTCAAGCGCAATCGCCGCCGGCGCCCGGAACGGGCGCGACGAACGGGTGGACGCCGGGGCCAGCTATGCCATCAATGACCGGATCCATCGTCTTGGCGGAGGGCGAGACCCTGTTCGATACCAGGCTGCGCACGGGCGAAGTGGCGATCGAACGCCGGCGCCTGCTCACCCAGGCCGCGTGGCTGGCCGGCGTGGCGCTGACGCCGGCGGCGTGGACGTCGGCTGTCGCCCAGACGCGGATGGCGGACTACCCGTTCGGCGTGGGCGTCACCTCCGGCGACCCGACCAGCGACGGCGTCGTGCTCTGGACCCGGATAGCGCCCCGGCCCCGGGAACCTGACTACGGCATGGACCGCGCGCCGGTGGTGGTGACCTGGGAGGTGGCCGAGGACGCGGCGATGGCCCGCGTGGTGCGCAAGGGCGAGGCGCTGGCCGTGCCGGAAGGCGGTCACTCGGCGCACGTCGAGGTCGCGGGCCTGAAGCCCGACCGCGAGTATTTCTACCGCTTCATGGCCGGCGGGCACACCAGCCCGGTCGGCCGCACCCGCACCGCCCCGGCGGCGGGCGCGCCGGTCGACCGGCTGACCCTGGCCTACGGGTCCTGCCAGAAGTACGAGACCGGCTTCTATTCTGCCCACGCCGCCATCGCCGCGGAACGGCCGGACCTGATCCTCTTCCTGGGCGACTACATCTACGAGGGCGCCGCCACGAAGGGGGCGCTGCGGGCGCATCCGCCGACCGAGCCCGTCGACCTCGCCGGCTACCGCCAGCGCTACGCGTGGTATCGCACCGACACGGACCTGCAGGCCGCGCACGCCGCCGCGCCCTGGATGGTGATCTGGGACGACCACGAGGTGGTCAACGACTACGGCGACGACCAGGACCGCTCGAACCCCGACCCGAAGACGTTCCTGCGCCGCCGCGCCGCGGCCTACCAGGCGTACTTCGAGAACATGCCGCTGCGCCGCCGCCAGATTCCGGTCGGCCCCGACATGCAGCTCTACCGCTCGCTGGACTGGGGGAACCTCGCGCGCCTCAGCTTCCTCGACACCCGCCAGGAACGCGACCGCCGCACCTGCGAGGCGGTCTCCGAGGGCAAGCGCATCCCCTACGCCTGCCCCGACCGGACGAATCCGCGGCGCTCGCTGCTGGGCAGGCCGCAGGAGCGGTGGCTGGAAGCCCGGCTGAGGAAGAGCCCCGCCCGCTGGAACGTGCTGGCCCAGCAGTACCTGATGGGCGAGCTGAAGCTGGAGGACGGCCGCGTCTCGAACGACGGCTGGGACGGCTACGCCCAGACGCGGCGCCGCATCCTGGAGACCTGGCGCGACGCCAGGACGCCGAACCCGATCGCCCTCGGCGGCGACATCCATTGCTTCTTCGCCGGCGACCTCGGCCTCGAGCCCGGCCGGCCGATCGCCAGCGAGTTCGTCGGCGGCTCGATCAGCTCGCTGGGCACGGGCAACGACAGCCTCGCCGCCAGCATCGCGCGCAACCCGCACCTCAAGTACGCCGAGGGCCAGCGGCGCGGCTACGGCCGGCTCGAACTGACCGCGAAGGCCTGCGAGGTCACGTTCCGCGGCGTGCAGAACGCCTTCGCGCCAGGGTCGCCGGTCAACGACCTGGCGAAGTTCGTCGTGGAGGCGGGCCAGCCCGGGCTTCAGCGTGCTTGAGGTCCTGTTCGCGGCGGCCGTCGCCGTAGTCCGCCTCCCGGCGCCCGAGGCCCGGCAGGGCGTCGCCGTCGACGCCCACGCCGTCTACGCGGTCGCGAATTCGACGATCGCGCGCTACGACCGCGGGACCGGCCGGCGCGTCGGCGCGTTCGAGGGCGATCCGTCGAAGTTCCCGCACATGAACTCGTGCGCCGTCATCGGCCGCGAGCTGGTCTGCGCGGCCTCCAACTATCCGGCCACCCCGATGGTCAGCCAGGTCGAGGTGTTCGACCCGGCGACGCTGGCGCACCTGCGCACGGCGCCGCTGGGCCGGCAGGGCGGCTCGATCACCTGGGTCGACCGCTGGGAGGGCTCGTGGTTCGCGGGCTTCGCGAATTACGACGGCCGGGGCGGCGAGCCGGGCCGGGACCATCGCGCGACCAAGGTCGTCCGCTTCGACGACCACTGGCGGGCGCGCGAGACCTGGACCTTCCCGGCCGACGTGCTCGCCCGGTTCGCGCCGAAGAGCAATTCGGGCGGGGCGTTCGGCGCGGACGGGCGGCTCTACGTCACCGGCCACGACCGTCCCGAGCTCTACGTGCTGGAGGTCCCCCGGGGCGGCGGCGTGATGAAGCGCGTCGCCACGATCGCGATTCCCGTCGACGGCCAGGCCGTCGCCTTCGACCGCAGCGAGGCGGGGGTGATGTTCGGGGTGAACCGGGCCAGCCGCGAGATCGTGGGCTTTCGGCTCCCGCCGGTGGAGGCGAAATGAACCGCAGACCGATCCTGGCCCTCCTCGTCGCCGGCGCGCTCGCCGCCGGTTCCCTGGCCGCCTGCTCGCAGGGCGCCCAGGAGCCCGAGCGCAAGGAGATCGTCTTCTCGATCCTCTCGGCCGAGAGCCAGGCCAGCGCCGAGAAGGACTGGACGCCGTTCCTGGCCGACATGAGCAAGGCGCTCGGCCGGCCGGTGAAGGCGTTCTACGGCTCGAACTACACGGCCCTCATCGAGGCGATGCGCTTCAAGCAGACCGACCTCGGCTGGTTCACCAACCAGTCGGGCCTGGAGGCGGTGCGCCGCGCCGACGGCGTGGTCTTCGCGCGCTCGGTGAACCCCTCGGGCGTCGACGGCTATGAGGCCGTGATCATCGTCCGAAAGGGCTCGGGCCTCACGCTCGACAGGATCCTGAGCTGCGACCGGACCCTGAACTTCGGCATGGGCGACCCCAAGTCGACGTCGGGCACGCTGGCGCCGATGACCTACCTGTTCGCGCCGAGGAAGATCGACCCGGCCGCTTGCTTCAAGACCGTGCGCTCGTCGAACCACGAGACGAACCTGTTCTCGGTGGCGGGCGGGCTGCTGGACGCGGCGACCAACAACACCGCCTCCATGGAGCGGCTCGGCCTGCTGGGCACCGACATCGCCAGGAAGACAATGGGGAACGTCGAGATCGTCTGGCGCTCGCCGCGCATCCCCGAGGACCCGATCGTCCGGCGCAGGGACCTCGACCCGAAGCTCGCCGCGCAGATCGCCGACTTCATGTTCGCCTACGGCGTCGGCGACACGCCCGAGGCCGCCCGCCAGCGTGCGGTGCTCGACAAGATCCAGACGCTGCCGTTCAAGGCCGCGAACGACAGCCACCTCCTGCCCGTGCGCGAAATGGAAGCCACCGGCCAGCTCATCGAGGCCCGCAACCGCAAGGACGCCCCCGCCGAACAGAAGGCCCAGGCCGCCCTGGCCGAGATCGCCCGGGAACGCGCGGCGCTGCCGAAGTAACCGTCCGCGTGCGGCCGATGGGTGCGCTACCCCTCGTTCCGCATCAGGAAATGCCCCGTCAGGCCGGCGATCGGCTGGGCGCGGCTGTCCTGCCAGGCTTCGACCTGCACGTTGGCGACACGGCGGCCGACCTTGCGCAGGATGGCGCGGGCGTAGGTGTCCTGCGCGCGGCCCGAGCGCAGGTATTCGACCGTGATGTCGATGGTCTTGGGCACCCGGCGCCCCGGGTCGGCGAGCGCCAACTGGGCGAGCGCGGTCAGCTCCATGAAGGCGCCGATGACGCCCCCGTGCAGCGCCGGCAGCATCGGATTGCCGATCAGATGCCGGCTGAACGGCAGGACGGCGGTCATCTCGTCGCCCGCCAGCTCCGTGCGCATGCCGAGGAAGCGGACGTAGGGGACGCGCTGGAGGAAGTCGTCCAGGCTCTGGGTGGCGGTCTCGTCCATCGTCAGCCCTTCAGCGGCTGGGCGCGGGTGTTGAGCATGAACGCCGCCTGGGCCGTGGCCACCAGGTCGTTGCGGTCGGCGTCCCAGGCCTCGGCGCGGACGAAGCCCACGGTGCGGGTCAGCCGGTAGGCGTGGGCCTCCGCGGTCACGCCGCTCTTCGGCGCGGCGGGGCGCAGGTAGTCGATGCGCAGGTCCAGCGTCGCGATCGGGACCATCTCGCCCATGGCCGAGTTGATCGCCAGGCCGCAGGTGTGGTCGATCAGCGCCGTGACCACGCCCGAGGCGATGACGCCGGTCTCCGGGTCGCCCACGAGCTCCTCGCGCCAGGGGGCGGACATCGCGCCGCGGCCCTTCTCGATCGAGACCAGGGTGAGACCCAGCGCGTCGGCGTGCGGCGCCATCAGCGACCTCTCGGGCAGGGGCGTCGATTGGAAATCGGACATCGGCCGGGTAGGCAGCGTCCGACGGCGCGAGTCAATGCGCAGCCTTCCGCCAGCCGCTACATTGACGTGAGATGATCCGTCCGCAGGACCTGCTCTGTCCGAAGCCCGAGGGCCTCTACTGCGCGCCCGGCGACTTCTACATCGACCCCGTCCGCCCGGTGGACCGGGCGGTGATCACCCACGGCCACGCCGACCACGCCCGCGCGGGCCACTACGCCGTGCTGGCGACGCCGGCGACGCTGGACATCATGGGCGAGCGCTACGGGCGCGACTTCGCCCACACGACCGAGGCCGCGTCCTACGGCGAGACGGTCAGCCGCAACGGGGTGGAGGTGACGCTCGTCCCGGCCGGACACGTCCTCGGCTCGGCCCAGGCCGTGGTGCGCTGGAAGGGCCTGACGATGGTGGTCAGCGGCGACTACAAGCGCAGGCGCGATCCGACCTGCGCGCCGTTCGAGCCGGTCCCGTGCGACGTCTTCATCAGCGAGGCGACGTTCGGGCTGCCGGTCTTCCGCCATCCCGACGACAAGGCAGAGATCGCGCGGCTGCTGCGCTCGGTGGCGCAGTTCCCGGAGCGCAGCCACATCGTCGGCGCCTATGCGCTCGGCAAGGCGCAGCGGATCGTCCGCCTGCTGCGCGAGGCCGGCTGGGACCGGACCATCTACATCCACGGCGCGCTGGAGCGGCTGAACGCGCTCTACGGGCGACACGGCGTCGACCTCGGTCCCCTCGCGCCGGCCACGACGGCGACGAAGGCTGAGTTCGCCGGCCAGATCGTCGTCGCCCCGCCGTCGGCCATGCAGGACCGCTGGAGCCGCCGTTTTCCCGAGCCGGTCGCCGCCTTCGCGTCGGGCTGGATGCAGATCCGCGCCCGCGCCCGGCAGCGCGGCGTCGAACTGCCCCTGGTCATCTCCGACCACGCCGACTGGGACGAACTCACCGCCACCGTCGGCGAGTTGCGGCCCGGCGAACTGTGGATCACCCACGGCCGCGAGGAGGCGCTGGCCCGCTGGGCCGCGCTGCACGACATCCCCGCCCGCGCCCTGGCGCTGGTCGGCTACGAGGACGACGATGACAGCTAGGGTCCGGACCCCAACTCGATCTCATCGAATTCAATAGCTTCCGCTCATCCCGGCGAATGCCGGGACCCAGATGGAATGACTCAGAGATGGGCTCCACGAACCCGGAGCCGTCCAACCTTTCGCTCGCGTATTTGGATCTGGGTCCCGGCATTCGCCGGGATGAGCGGGTAGCTGAGACGAAGTCGGGCTGATCCTGCGCGGGCCCTGCACAAGCCGATCACGAAGTCGTGATCACGAACGCGTTACCGTCACCTCGCGCCACACAGGAGGTGATCCGTGCGCAAGACCCTGACTGTTCTGACCGTCCTCGCCGCCGCCGGCTCGCTCGCGGCCTGCGACTACTTCAAGAAGAAGGAAGACGCCCCGCCCGCGCCCGTCGCCACGGCCACTGAGCCGACGACGACCGCAGTTGCGACCGAGACGCCTGCGCCCGTCGAACAGGCGGCGAGCGTCGAGCCGATGAAACCGGCGACGCCCGAGGCGACCCCGACGACCGAGCCCGCGAAGAAGTAGCCGCGCCTCAGGCTCCGGCGTGGCTCGCCGCCACGCCGAAAGCTTGGCCGCAATTCAGCCTACAAGTGTAATATTCTGACCTGGGGCGCGGGGCACAGGGAGGATTCTAGATGAAACACCTGCTGCCGCTCGCGGCCGTTGCGCTCGTCGTTTCCGGGTGCTCGCGGAACCCGACGTACAAGGAATATGCAGACCTCGCCGTCACGGTCCCTGCCGCCGACGCTGCTGCGGCGCCCGCGGCCGACGCCGCGGCAGCGCCGCCTCCGGGGGTGAGTCCGGCAGAGCCGGGCGGCGCTGGGCCTGTACGCGTCCCCGCCGGTCTCCCGATGCTGGCCTACAGCTATGCCTACGGCCTCTCCGCGCCGAACCAGCAGGTGGATGGGCTGCGACGCCGCCACGAGCAGGCCTGTGCGAAAGCCGGCCCGACCGTCTGCCAGGTGGTCTCCACATCCATCGCCGACCGTGGCAACGGCGCGATCTCTGGCAACCTCTCAATGCGCGCTGCGCCGGCGTGGCTGAAGGGCTTCCGCGACGGCCTCGACGGTGACGCGCGCAGCGCGGGCGGCCGCGTCGAGACCAGCGACGTGACGTCCGAGGACCTCTCGCGCGAGATCGTCGACACCGAGGCCCAGCTCCGCGCGAAGACGACGCTGCGCGACCGGCTGCAGGCGCTGCTGGCGGGACGGCCCGGCAAGCTTGCAGACCTCCTGGAGGTCGAACGCGAGCTGGCCCGCGTGCAGGGCGAGATCGACTCGGCGCAGTCGCAACTGACGATGATGCGTGGCCGCGTCGCCATGTCGGAGATCACGATCCAGTACCGGTCGCGCGACGTGGTGAGCTCTGACGTCCGCTCGCCGCTCAGCCGTTCGCTCGGCGGCTTCTTCGCCGTCGTGGCCGCCAGCCTCGCCGCCATGATCGACATCTTCGCGGTCGTCGCGCCGTGGGCGGTGCTCCTGGGCGTCGTGCTCTGGCTGTTCCGCGGCCGGCTACCGCGCATGCCGTGGTCGATGGCGCGAAAGCCGAAACCGACGGAGGGCTCACCGCATTAGGCCGAGGGGTGCGAAGGCCCTATCTGGACATGGAATGCGGGCCTTCGCCGAACTCCTCGACCGACTGTCGCTGACGCCGTCGCGAAACGCCAAGCTGACCCTGGTGCGCGACTACCTGCGCGAGACGCCCGATCCGGACCGCGGCTGGGCGCTGGCGGCGCTGACCGGCGACCTGACGTTCGACGCGGCCAAGCCGGCCTTCATCCGCAAGGCCGTCGAGGCGCGGATGGACCCGCAGCTCTTCCGGTGGTCCTACGACTATGTGGGCGACCTGGCCGAGGCCGTGTCGCTGGTGTGGCCCGCGCGGCCCGGCGCCAACCGCGAGCCGCAGCTCTCGGAGGTGATCGACGGCCTGCGCAGCGCTTCGCGGGCCGAGGCGCAGCGGCGCATCGAGGCGTGGCTGGACGCCATGGCCGAGCCGCGCGAGCGCTGGGCGCTGCTGAAGCTGATGACGGGCGCACTGCGGGTCGGTCTGACCGCCCGGCTCGCCAAGCGGGCCGCGGCCGAGATGGGCGGCGTGGACCCGGCCGAGATCGAGGAGCTGTGGCATGCGCTGTCGCCGCCCTACGAGGACCTCTTCGCCTGGCTCGACGGGCGCTCGGAGAAGCCGACCTCGGAGCACCCGGCCCGCTTCCGGCCGGTGATGCTGGCCCAGGCGATCGACGAGGCCGTCGACTTCGCCAGGCTCGATCCCGCCGACTACGCCGCCGAATGGAAGTGGGACGGCATTCGCGTGCAGGCGGCCCACGAGGGCCGGCTACGCCGCCTCTACACCCGCACCGGCGACGACATCTCGCGCACCTTCCCCGACATCCTCGACGCCCTGGACGACGAGGGCGTGATCGACGGCGAGCTGCTGGTGATCCGCGACGGCAAGGTCGCGCCCTTCGCCGACCTGCAACAGCGGCTGAACCGCAAGACGGTCGACGCCAGGCTGATGGCGCAGTTCCCCGCCGCCATCCGCGCCTACGACATCCTCCAGGCCGGCGCCGAAGACACCCGGGCCCTGCCGTTCGCCGAGCGCCGCCGGCGGCTGGAGGCCTTCGTGGCGCGGCAGGCCAGCCCGCGCATCGACCTGTCGCCCACGCAGCCGTTCGCGGCCTGGGCCGAACTCGCCGACCTGCGCGCCAACCCGCCGCCGGGCGACCCGCAGGTCGCCGAGGGCCTGATGCTGAAGCGCTGGGACAGCGCCTACGTCGCCGGCCGTCCCAAGGGCCCGTGGTTCAAGTGGAAGCGCGACCCGTTCCTGGTGGACGCGGTGCTGATGTACGCCCAGCGCGGGCACGGCAGGCGGTCCAGCTACTACTCGGACTACACCTTCGGGGTGTGGACCGCGGACGACGCGGGCCAGCGCATGCTGACGCCGGTCGGCAAGGCCTACTTCGGCTTCACCGACGACGAACTGCTGCAGATCGACAGGTTCGTCCGCGACAACACCGTCGAGCGCTTCGGCCCGGTCCGCAGCGTGCGGGCCGAGCCGCACCATGGCCTGGTCTTCGAGGTCGCCTTCGAGGGCCTGCAACGCTCCACCCGCCACAAGTCCGGCGTCGCCATGCGCTTTCCCCGCATCAGCCGCATCCGCTGGGACAAGCCGCCCGGCGAGGCGGACGAGATCGAGGCCCTGGAGCGCCTGCTGGCGCGGATGGAGCAGCGCTGAGGCTCAAGGGAGGGAAAGGCGGCGCAGGAACGCCTCCAGGTCCCCGCCCTCGAACAGCACGCCGCGCACGCCGGCGCGCAGGGCCGCCTCCAGGTCGGAGGGCTTGTCGCCGATCAGCACCGAAGCCTCGCGGTCGATGGGCCAGTCCCGGAGCGCCTGGAGGATCATGCCCGGGTTGGGCTTTCGCAGCGGCGGGTCGGGGTGGCGGTAGGCTTCCACCGGCGCCTCGGGGTGCTGCGGCGCGTGGTAGAAGGCGTCGATGCGCGCGCCGGCGGCCGCGAGGTCGGCCTGCATCTTCGCGTGCAGCGCGTGCATCGCGTCCTCGGTGTAGTAGCCGCGGCCGACCCCCGACTGGTTCGTCACCACGATCACCAGCCAGCCGGCGCGGTTGAACGCGGCCACCGCCTCGCGCGCGCCGGGGATCCAGTGGAAGTCCTCCCAGCGCGAGACATAGCCGCGATCCTCGTTGAGCACGCCGTCGCGGTCGAGGAACAGGGCGGGCTTCAGGTCGGGCATCGCTCTCCCAATGCCCGATTCAGCACGCCAGCGGGAGTGGGCAGGGCCCGAGTTGCCCGCGGGGACCGGCGCCGTTAGGTTGCGCGGCCTTTTCGGAACCCCAGGCCGCACCGATCCCATGAGCCTCGCCTTCGACGACATCCTCGCCGCGCAGGAGCGGCTGCGCGGCCATATCGAGCGCACCCCCTGCCGCCACTCGAGGACCCTGAGCGAGATCACCGGGGCCGAGGTGTGGGTGAAGTTCGAGAACCTCCAGTTCACCGCCGCCTACAAGGAGCGCGGCGCGCTGAACAAGCTGTTGCAGCTCGGCGAGAACGTCCGCGCCCGCGGCGTGATCGCCGCCTCGGCCGGCAACCACAGCCAGGGCCTCGCCTACCACGCCGCTCGGCTCGGCATTCCGGTCACCATCGTCATGCCCAAGGGCACGCCGTTCGTGAAGGTGCAGCAGACCCGCGCCCACGGCGCCGAGGTGGTGATCGAGGGCGACGGCTACGACGAGGCCTCGGCCACGGCCCGCAAGCTGTGCGACGAGCGCGAGCTCACCTTCGTCCACCCATTCAACGACGCCGACGTCATGGCCGGCCAGGGCACCGTGGCGCTGGAGATGCTCGAGGACGTGCCCGACCTCGAGATCCTGCCGATCCCGATCGGCGGCGGCGGGCTGATCGCCGGCATGGCGACGGCCGCCAAGCACCTGAAGAAGGACATCCGCATCATCGGCCTGGAGCCGGCGATGTTCCCCTCGTTCACCGCCAAGATGCGCGGCGTCCAGACCGCCCAGAACGGCGGCGGCGCCACCATCGCCGAAGGCATCGCGGTCAAGACCGTGGGCGACCTCAGCTACGCCGTCGCGCGGCCGCTGATCGACGAGGTGCTGCTGATCGAGGAGCCCTACTTCGAGCGCGGCATCGCCCTCTACTGCAACGTCGAGAAGACCGTGGTGGAAGGCGCGGGCGCGACGTCGCTGGCGGCGCTGCTGGCCTACCCGGAGCGGTTCCGCGGCAAGAAGGTCGGCCTCGTCATCACCGGTGGCAACATCGACACGCGCCTGCTGGCCTCGGTGCTGACGCGCGAGCTGGTGCGCGAGAGCCGCATCGTCTCGCTGCGGATCATCGGCGACGACCGTCCGGGCCTCCTGGCCAACGTCTCGGCGATCATCGGCCAGATGGGCGCCAACATCATCGAGGTGGCGCACAACCGCCTCGCGCTGGACGTGCCGGCCAAGGGCGCCGAGTTCGACGTGATGATCGAGACCCGCGACGCCCAGCACACCCAGGAAGTCATGGATGCCCTGCGCGAGCGCGGCTATCCGCCCCGCGTTGTCTAAGGACCTGCGTCAGATGAAGCGTTTCGCCATCCTTGCCCTCGCCGCCCTTGCCCTGGCGGCCTGCCAGCCGAAGCCCGCGGACAAGGCGAACGCGGACCTCGCCGGCAAGCCCTCCGCCCAGAGCGCCGCCTTCATGGCGAAGATCGCGAAGGAGCCGGGCGTGAAGGTCCTGCCCTCGGGCCTGGCCTACAAGATCGTCCGCTCGGGCCCCGCGACCGGCATCAAGCCGCAGGCGAAGGACGAAGTGAAGGTCCACTACGAGGGCAAGCTGGAGGACGGCACGGTCTTCGACTCGTCCTACGAGCGCGGCCAGCCCGCCGCCATGCCGCTCGACCGCCTCGTCCCGGCCTGGCAGGAGGCGCTGCCGATGATGCGGCCGGGCGACGAGTGGATTCTCTATGTGCCGTCCAACCTCGGCTATGGCGAGGAAGGCCAGGGGCCCATTCCGCCGGGCGCGCCCCTCATCTTCCGCATCGAGCTGATCGACGTCCTGCCCGCGCCGGGCCGCATCCAGCAGGGCTAGACCAGGCAGTGCTCCGGGCGACGCCGGGCTTTGACCGCGGGCCCCGCGGGGCTAAGCCTTGGCGATGACCACCGACCTCTATCCGGCGGCGCGGGACCTCCTCGCGAAGCTGGTCAGCTTCGACACCACATCGCGCGGCTCGAACCTGCCGCTGATCGAGTGGGTCGAGGGCTACCTCGACGGCCTCGGCGTCGCGCACCGCCGCGTGCCCAACGCGGACGGCGGCAAGACCAACCTGATGGCGACCATGGGCCCGTCCGTCGAGGGCGGCGCGGTGCTGTCGGGGCATACCGACGTGGTGCCGGTGGACGGCCAGCCGTGGAGCACCGACCCCTTCGACCTGGTGGAGAAGGACGGTCGCCTCTACGGCCGCGGGACCTGCGACATGAAGGGCTTCCTGGCGCTGGCGCTGGCCGCCGCGCCGGAGCTCGCGAAGACCGCCCGCAAGCCCGTCCACCTGGCCTTCTCCTACGACGAGGAGATCGGCTGCCTGGGCGCGCCGGACATGATCGAGGTGATCCGCCGCGAGCTGCCGGCCCCGGCCGTCGTCGTGGTCGGCGAGCCCACCAGCATGGAGGCGGTGAACGGCCACAAGGGCATCGCCACCTTCCACGTCACCGTCACCGGCCGCGAAGCCCACTCCAGCCAGCCGCAGCAGGGGGTCTCGGCGGTGATGGAGGCGGTGAAGCTGATGGGTTCGCTGAACGCGCTGGCCGACCGGCTGGAGGCCGAGGCCGATCCCGCGAGCCCCTTCACGCCCAAGTGGCCGACGCTCACCATCGGCATGGTCCACGGCGGCACCGCCCACAACATCATCGCGCGCGAGTGCAGCTTCATCTTCGACGTGCGCGCGCCGGGGCCGAGGACGCCGCAGGAGATCGTGGCCGGGTTCGTCGCGGAAGCCGCGGCGATGGACCGGGCGCTGAAGGCCCGCGCGCCCGAGGCCGGCGTGCGCGTCGAACAGCGCACCGACGTCCCGCCCTTCATGCCCGAGCGCGACGGCGCCGCCGAGGCCTTCGCCCGCCGCATGGCCGGCGACAACGGCCCGCCCCGCGTCGTCGCCTTCGCCGCCGAGGCGGGGCAGTTCCAGCAGGCGGGCTTCTCCACCGTGATCTGCGGCCCCGGCTCCATCGACCAGGCGCACCAGCCGGACGAGTTCGTCGAGATCAGCCAGATGCAGCGCGGCGCCGTCTTCATGCGCCGCCTGATCGAGTGGGCGTCCGAAGGCTAGCGCGGCCTCAGCGGCTTGATCACCGGCCGCCGTCCCGACAGGTCCCGCGGGTTCCAGGTCATGGCGCCGGCGATCTGCGCGAAGGACGCCGTCCGCATCCGCTGCACGGCGCGCCGCGCGCGGAACATGGCCGGCGCGCCGGCGAAGGCGGCCTTCACGGCCTTCCAGATCAAGGGGATATGCGGGCGGTTCTCGGCCCGCAGGTAGACGAAGACCAGCGCCACGAGGTGCAGCGGCACGACCAGGGGCAGCAGGGGCCCCGGCGTGTTCTTGAACAGCGTCCAGAAGCGGTTGCGCGTGCCGTGGAAGACCGCGAACGCGCTCTTGCGCCCGCCGCTGGACGCCGAGCCGACGTGGCGGATGGTGGCGGCGGGGACCAGCAGCGTCGGCTCGTCGGCGAGCTGTAGCCGGTAGCCCAGGTCGACGTCCTCGCCGTAGCAGAAGAAGGCCTCGTCGAAGCCGCCCAGCCGCAGGAAGAGCTCGCGGTCGATCATCAGGGCCGCGCCGCAGGGGCTGAACACCTCGCCCTCGCGCGCCTGGCCGCGGTCGGGGTTCAGGTAGCCGCCGCGGTAGGGGATGCCGGTGATGCTCATCACGTCGCCCAGGCCGTCCAGCAGCGACGGGTCCTCCGCCACCACCTGGCGCGAGGTGAACGAGCGGACCTGCGGATGCCGGTCGGCCGCCGCCATGAGCTGCGCCAGCCAGTCCGGCTCGGCGTAGGCGTCGGGGTTCAGGAGCACGTACCAGCGGCCGCGGCCCTCGCGGGCGCCCTGGTTGCCCGCGCCGGTGAAGCCGAGGTTGTCGCTGTTCCGGATCAGCCGGGCCCCGGGCACCTTCTGTGCGAACTCGGCCGCGATCGCCGCGTCGCCGGGATCGGGCGAGGCGTTGTCGATGACCAGCGTCTCGAAGTCGCGGAAGGTCTGGGCGCCGAGGTGCTCCAGGCAGGCGCGGAGCGTCGGGCCCGAGTTGTAGGCGATGACGCAGACGGTGGCCGCGGGTTGTGGGGCCTTGTCATCGCTCGGTCCGTGCGCCATGCGGGCGGTTCACCTGCTCCGAAGTTGGATGCCCATGACGACGATCACGCCGCTCGCCATTCCCGATGTGCTGCTTATCACGCCCAGGCGCCATGGCGATGCGCGCGGCTGGTTCGCCGAGACCTGGAGCACGCGGGCGCTGGCCGGAACGGTGGCGGACACGGCCTTCGTGCAGGACAACCAGGCCTTCAGCGCCGCCAAGGGCACGCTTCGGGGCCTGCATTTCCAGCTCGCGCCGAACGCCCAGGGCAAGCTGATCCGCGCGCTGCGCGGCGCGATCTTCGACGTGGCCGTGGACGTGCGCGCCGGCTCGCCGACCTTCGGGACCTGGGTGAGCGCCGAGCTGACGGCCGAGGGCGGCGAACAGCTCTGGGTCCCCCGCGGCTTCGCCCACGCCTACTGCACGATCACCGACGACTGCGAGATTTTCTATAAGGTCGACGGCCCCTACGCGCCTGGGAGCGAAGGCGGGATCGCCTGGAACGACCCCGACCTCGCCATCCCCTGGCCGCTCGACGGCGAGCCCCTGCTCTCCGGGAAGGACAAGGTGCTCCCGCGCCTGAAGGATCTGGGATCTGTCGAGTTTTAGCAGCTAGTAGGTGATACTCGGATACCAGTCGGTCCCGCGGCCGTCGGGGGTCAGGTCGAGCACGTTCCAGAGCACCATCAGGTCGGGCTCGGTGGTCGGGTCCTTGCCCGGGTCGGCGGACTCGAAGCCCAGCTCGGCGCTCCAGAAGTGGCGGACGGTCCCGTCGCGGCGCGTGAAGACGTGGATGGCGGCGGTGTCGGTCCCGTCCTCCATGACGGCGTGGTAGTCGCGGCTGAAGTCACCGTTCACGTCGGCGTACATCGGCAGGTTCGTCCAGCCGCGCTCGACCTTGAAGGCGACCTGCCGCTCGATGGGCGACAGCGCCACGACGGCCATGGCGATCCGCTGGCGGATGTGGTCGGCGTTGCCGTTCAGGCAGCTCAGCAGCGCCGTACACATGGGGCAGGGCCGCGCCCGCCTGGGCCCGTACATCCAGTTGTAGAGGAACAGCGTGTCCTTGTCGCCGAACAGCGCCTCGATGCCGACGGGCTCGGCGCCCTGCACGCTGCTCGCCTCGCCCAGGAAGCGGTAGTCGCCCGTCACCTCGCCGCCGGGCGGCAGGCCGCGGCGCAGGGCGGCGACGCGGGCGATCTGGCGGTTGAGCTTGATCTCCTCGACCAGCAGGGCTTCGCGCGCCGCTCGGTACTCGGGGCTCTCGTTGCGCTGCCGGGCCTTGTTGGTGCGGGCCACGTCTTCGGCGGGGCGCAAGGCGGTTCCGTCGGCCATCGGGTCGTCTCCTGGGTCTGAACCCCGACAACCAGCCGGCCCGGCCTCAGGGTTCCCATTCTCCAAGGACGCCGGCGTCGCGCTCGTTCCGACAACGCGTGTTGCGCAAGGCTTCGAAGGCCCCTGCCGGGAGGAGCCGCGACAACGCCCAGACCGCCGCGCCGCGCACGAGGGGCGAAGCGTCGTCCAGCGACCGTTCGGCCTCTTCCGCCAGACGCGGGTCGCGCGAGTTGCCGATGGCGTAGAGGACGTTGCGGACGAAGCGGTCGCGGCCGATGCGCTTGACCGGGCTCTTGCGGAAGAGCTCACGGAACGCCGGGTCGTCCAGGCGGGCCAGCTCGGCCAAGGTCGGCGCCTTCAGCGCTTCGCGCGCCGCCAGCTTCTGCTCCCGGCCCGCTTGCGCGAACTTGTTCCACGGGCAGACCGCCAGGCAGTCGTCGCAGCCGTAGATGCGGTTGCCGAGGGCGGCGCGGAACTCGCGCGGGATCGGCCCCTTCAGCTCGATCGTCAGGTAGGAGATGCAGCGCCGCGCATCGAGCTGGAACGGCGCCGGGAAGGCGTTGGTCGGGCAGATGTCCA
Organism: Phenylobacterium sp.; assembly: GCF_016793285.1. GTDB lineage: Bacteria > Pseudomonadota > Alphaproteobacteria > Caulobacterales > Caulobacteraceae > Phenylobacterium. Next base: position 5,560 of record NZ_JAEUMO010000263.1, on the reverse strand, counting down.
GGCACGCGTGGCAAGACCCGCAGTTCATCGGCTCCGGCGCGTCCGGCGTGAGCTCCAGCGTCGTCAGGATCGAACCGAGGAACAGCCACGAGCCGAACTCGCGGCTCACGAGGTTGGTGTGCCTGCCCTGCCAGCCCACGCCCGCGCGCTCGGCGAGCGGCTTCTCCAGCAGGGGCGCGGTGTCGACGAACACCTTCAGCTCGCCGCCGAACTTCGCCGCCAGCCAGCCGCCGAGCTGCTTCAGCCGGCCCTTGATCACCTCGTGGTAGTCGTCGCCCTGGGCGTAGACGCTGATCGCGGCGCGGTCGGGGTGGCCCAGGATCTCCAGCGGATCACGGTCGGGCCCGTAGTTCACGCCCAGCACGATCGCCGACGTCGCCTCGGCCCACAACGCGCGCGGATGCTGCCGCCGCTCCGCCGTCTCGGCCATCCAGCCCATCTCGCCGTGGCGGCCGTCGCCCACGAACGCGAACAGCCGCGGCCCGGCGGCCCAGGCCTCGTCGATGTCGGTGAAGCGGCAGAGGTCGAAGCCGAGCCTGAGCGCCTCGGCGCGGATCAGCGCCCTTGGATCGGAATCGGGCGGATCAGAAGTCGAGGTCGTCATAGTGCCCGGCCGGGTGCAGGCCTGGCCAGCGGTCGGAGAGCAGCGGCCGGAACGCCGGCCGCGACTTCAGCTTCGAGTACCAGGTCTTCACGCCGGGGAACTCGCGCCACGGCATGTCGCCGAAGTAGTCGATGACCGACATGTGCGCCGCCGCCGCGAAGTCGGCGAACGACAGCCGCTTGCCCGCCAGCCACTCGCGGCCCTGCAGGAGGTCGTCCAGCATGAAGAGGTGGTTCTTCAGGCCTTCCTTGCCCTGGCGCAGGTTGGCGAGTTCGGGCGGGCCCAGGCCCAGGAGCCGCTTCTCGATCTTCTCGTGCAGCAGGTAGCCGGAGGCCTCGAACTCGAACTTGCGGTCGAACCAGGTCAGCAGCCTGCGCGCCTCGGCCCGCTCGGCCGGGTCGGCGGCGAGCAGCGGGACGTCGGGATACGCCTCCTCCAGGTGCTCCAGGATCGCACGGGTCTCGCAGAGCGCCAGCGGCCGCCCCCCCTCGGGCGTCTCGACCAGCACCGGCACCATACCCGACGGGTTGAGCCGGGTGAGCTCCTTCGGCCGCTCCCAGTAGCGCGTCGGCGAGTCCGCGAACGACAGCCGCTTCTCGCCCAGCGCCAGGCGCACCTGGCGCGAGGCGGGATCGAGCGGGAAGTGGTGGAGGGTGCGGTCGACGGTCATGGCGGCTTCTGGGGGCGCGCTTCTCTAGGCGAATCGGCGGGGCTCCAACAGACGCCGAGGGTGTTAAGGGCGCGTTTACTGTGGACGGGGCGCGCGTGGGCCGGCCACTGCCGACTGCGGTTTCCCGGCCTCGGACCGACCCGAGCGCCGAGGGGCTAGTGGAAGTCGCGGCTGCGGATGAGGCGGCCGGAGACCCTGGAGCGGGCGGCGACGGCGGCTTCGTCGTCGCGCAGTTCGGAGAGGCGGCCGGAAAGGTCGGTGAACCGTTCGGCGACCAGGTGGACCACCCCGTCGACGTTCTGGACCTGGCCGTGGACCACCACGAAGGACGCGCTCATCACCAGGCGCCGGTGGGCCTCGAAGGCGTCGCGCCAGACGACGATGTTGGCGATGCCGGTTTCGTCCTCCAGGGTCATGAACACCACGCCCTTGGCGGTGCCGGGCCGCTGGCGCACCAGGACCAGGCCGCCCACCGCCGCGCGACGCCTGTCGCCGATGTCCTTCAGGGACGTGCAGGTCAGCACGCCCTCGCGCCGCAGGTCCTCGCGGAAGACGTCCACCGGGTGGCCGCTCAGCGACAGGCTGGTGGTGCGGTAGTCCTCGGCGATGCGCTGCGAGGCGCTCATGAAGGGCAGCAGAACCTGCGCCTCGCGGGTCTTCTGGCGCAGCAGCAGCGGCGCGGCCTTCTCGGCGTTCCACTCGCCCGAAAGGCCCTTCACCGCCCACAGCGCCTCGCGCCGCGAGAGGCCCAGGCTGCGGAACGCATCGGCCTCGGCCAGCAGTTCCAGCGCGCGGCGGGAGAAGCCGCCCAGGCGTGCGAAGTCCTGAACCGAGCGTGCGCCGGCGGCGCGGGCCCGTTGCAGCGCCTTGCCGTCGGCCTCCTCCTTCAGGCCCTTGATCTGGTGCAGGCCGAGCCGCACCGGCCGGAAGTGTTCGTAGGGATCGTCCTTCTCCTCGACCGTCGAATACCAGTCGCTGAACATCACGTCCGGCGCCCGGACCTCGACCCCGTGCTCGCGCGCATCCCGGACCAGCTGGGCCGGCTGGTAGAAGCCCATCGGCTGGCTGTTAAGCAGCGAGACCAGGAAGGCGTCGGGGTGGAAGCACTTCACCCAGGCCGAGGCGTAGACCAGCAGCGCGAAGCTGATCGCGTGGCTCTCCGGGAAGCCGTAGCTGCCGAAGCCCTCGATCTGGTGGAAGCACCGCTCGGCGAACTCGGGGTCGTAGCCCCGGTCGATCATCCCCTTCACGAACTTCTGGCCGTGCTCCCCGATGGTGCCCACGTTGCGGAACGTCGCCATCGACCGGCGAAGCTGGTCGGCCTCGTTGTCCGAGAATTTCGCCGCGGTGATGGCGATGCGCATCGCCTGCTCCTGGAAGAGCGGCACGCCCATCGTCTTCTCCAGGATCTTCTTGAGCTCGTCCGGATCCCCGAAGCCCTCGCCCGGCCTCGGATAGCTGATGGGCTCCTCCTTGTTCCGGCGCTTCAGGTAGGGGTGGACCATGTTCCCCTGGATGGGGCCGGGCCGCACGATCGCCACCTCGACGACGAGGTCGTAGAACTCGCGCGGCCGCAGCCTGGGCAGCATCGACATCTGCGCCCGGCTTTCCACCTGGAAGACGCCGACCGAGTCGGCCTTGCAGAGCATGTCGTAGACGGCGGGCTCCTCCTGCGGGACGTCGGCGATCTCGACGATGCTGCGTCCGTCCGGCAGCGGCGGCAGCAGGTCGAAGGCCTTCTTCAGCGCCGTCAGCATGCCGAGCGCAAGCACGTCGACCTTCATCAGCGACAGGGCGTCGATGTCGTCCTTGTCCCACTCGATGAAGGTGCGGTCCTTCATCGCCGCATTGCCGATCGGGACCGTCTCGTCGAGCCGGCGCTGCGTCAGCACATAGCCGCCGACGTGCTGCGACAGGTGCCGCGGAAACCCCAGCAGTTCCTGCGCCAGGGTCGTCGCCCGCCTGATCTCGGGCGCATGGGGATCGATCCCGCATTGCTGGATGTGTTCGTCGGGGACGCCGTCGCCGTAGCTGCCCCAGACGGTGCCCGCGAGCGCCGCCGTCACGTCCTCGGTCAGGCCTAGCGCCTTGCCGACCTGGCGGATCGCCATGCGCGGGCGATAGTGGATGACGGTCGCCACGATCGCCGCCCGGTCGCGGCTGTAGCGCTCGTAGACATACTGCATCACCTCCTCGCGCCGCTCGTGCTCGAAGTCGACGTCGATGTCGGGCGGCTCGCCCCGGTTCTCCGACAGGAAGCGGGAGAACAGCAGGTCCTGGTTCTTCTTCGTCGGATCGACCGAGGTGACGCCCAGGCAGAAACAGACGCAGGAGTTGGCCGCCGAGCCGCGGCCCTGGCACAGGATGTCCTGCTTGCGCGCCCAGTCGACGATGTCGTGTACGGTGAGGAAGTAGTTCGGGTAGTTGAGCTTCTCGATGAGGGCGAGCTCCTTCTCGATCGTCTCCCGTTGCTTCTCCCCCAACCCGCCCTCGAAGCGCCACTGCGCGCCGGCCCAGGTGAGGTCGCGCAGGTGCTGGATCGCGGTCTTGCCGGGCGGCACCGGTTCGTCCGGGTACTCATAGCGAAGCTGGCTGAGGTCGAATCCGATGCGCTCGGCGATCTCGACGCTGCGTTCGATGGCGCCGGGGAATTTCGCGAACAGGCGCGCCATCTCCTCGGGCGCCTTGAGGTGCCGTTCGGCATGGGCCTGCAGGCGCAGGCCCGCCTCATGGATCGTGCAGGTCTCGCGGATGCAGGTGATGACGTCCTGCAGCGGCCGCCGCTCGGGGCCGTGGTAGAGCACGTCGTTGGTCGCCACCATCGGCGCGCCTGAGGCCTGGGCGAGCGTGGCGAGGCGGGAGAGGCGCGGCAGGTCGCGCGCGCCATAGCGGCGGGCGGCGGCCAGCCACACGTCGGGCAGTTCGCCGGCCACGCGCTTCAGGTCGCGTTCGAAGGCCTCGTCCAGCCGGTCGGGCGGGACCACCAGGACGAGCTGGCCCTCCGCGTGGTCGAGGAAGTCGCGCCAGTGCAGATGGCACTCGGCCTTCTGGGCGCGGCGCTGGCCGACGGTGAGCAAGCGGGTCAGCCGCCCGTAGGCTTCGCGGTCGGAGGGGTAGACGATGAGGCTCGGCGTCCCGTCCTCGAAGTCCAGCCGGCAGCCGGTCAGCGCGCGGACCTTCGAGCCGCCTTCGTGCAGCTCCTTGGCGCGGGACCACGCCCGCACCACGCCCGCCAGCGAGTTGCGGTCGCAGATGCCCACAGCCTCGATGCCCAGGGCGTCCGCGCCGACCACTAGCTCCCACGGATGCGATGCGCCCTGGAGGAACGAGAAGTTGGTGGTGGCCTGGAGCTCGGCGTAGCGGGTCACGTGAGGTCCGTGAACGGGTTGAAGGCGACCTCCCAGAGGTTGCCTTCGGGATCGGCGAAGTAGCCGGAGTAGCCGCCCCAGAAGACGTCCTGCGGCTGTTTGACGGCGGTCGCCCCGGCCGCGACCGCTTCGGCGAACGCGCGGTCGACGCCCTCTTTAGAGGGCGCGTTGTGGGCCAGCGCCACGCCGCCGAAGCCCGAGCCCTCAGTCGACACCGTGGCGTCCTTTGCCAATTCCTCCCGCGGGAAGAGGCCGAGCCACGTCCCCTCCAGGCGGAACATCACCATGTCGTCGCCCTCGGCGTAGTTGTGGGTCGGGAAGCCCAGGCCGTCGCGGTAGAAGGCGACCATCCGCGGCAGGTCGCGGACGCCGAAGGTGATGAGGCTGATCTTGGGTTTCATGGTCATCCCTCATGGGAACAGCCCGTGGAGCCACCATTTGGCCGGCTCGCCGCCCTGGTAGAGGCCCGAGCGGAACAGCCAGAAGCGGCCGCCGTCGGCGTCCTCCACGCGGTAGTAGTCGCGCACGTGGCGCACGGAGACGTCGCCGATGTCCTGCTTCCACCACTCCTGGGCGATGCGCTCGGGCCCTTCGGCGCGGCGCACGCGATGCACGCGGCCGCGCCAGCGGAACTGGCTGGGCGGGTCGTCGGGGGTGAGCGCGATCACCGCCTCCAGCGGCTCGGGCTGGCGGAAGAGGCGCACGGGCCGCGGCGTCTCGCGGTCCCAGGGCGCGGCCTGCGGGGCGGGCTTCTCCAGCGGCAGGTTGCGGCCGACCGACAGCTCCGGCACGTGGCTCTCGCGCGGGCGGGCCCGGAAGACGCGGGCGGGGCCGAGGCGGTTGACCAGCCGGTCGACCAGGGGCGCGAGGCCGTCCTCGACGGCCGGCTCCTGGCCGGCGTCGAGCCGCGCCTGGCGG
>NZ_JAEUMO010000259.1 GCF_016793285.1 Phenylobacterium sp. | reverse complement strand
GTCCGCCGTCTCGCCCGGCAGCGCCTGCGGCCCGTCGGCGTCGTGGTTGCCGACCACCCACACCAGCGCGCGGCCTTCGGCCAGCGTGCGAAGCCGCGCCGCGTCGTCCGCCGCCAGCCGGCCCTCGGCCTTGCGGTCGTGGAATGTGTCGCCCAGCAGCACGACCACGCGCGGCGTCGTCGCCGCCACCTCGGCCGCCAGCCGCCGCAACGTCTCGCGCGTGTCGTAGGGCGGCAGCATCTGGCCGCGCGCGGCGTAGCTCGAGCCCTTCTCCAGGTGGAGGTCCGCCACCACCAGCGCCCGCTCGCTCTCGACCCACAGCGCGCCGGACGCCCGCATCGTCACGTCGACGCCCCGCACGGTCGTCCGCAGCCCCCCGCACGCCGCGGCGGCGAAGGCATAGGCGAAGGCGGACACGCTCACGTCGTTCACTGGGTGGCCTCGGCGATCAGGTCGGCTTCCGCCTCGGCCAGGATCATCTCGCCGGCCTGGCCGGGCGAGCGTTCCTTGCCGATCTCCAGCAAGATCGGCACCGAGAACGGCGAAAGGTGGTCCAGGGGCGCATGGCGGATGCGGCCCTTGATGCGCGCCAGCATGTCGCCCAGCCGCGCCACGTCGATGAGGCCGGTCGCCGCATCGGCCCGCGCGCAGCGCAGCAAGAGGTGGTCGGGCTCGTGCCTGCGCAGCACGTCGTAGATCAGGTCGGTCGAGAAGGTGATCTGCCGCCCCGTCTTCTGCTGTTCGCCCGGGAACCGCTTCTCGATCAGCCCCGCGATGATCGCGCAGCCCTTGAAGGCGCGCTTCATCATGAAGCTCTCGTGCAGCCAGTCTTCCAGATCGTCGCCCAGCATGTCCTGCGCGAACAGCTCGTCGAAGTCGATGCGGTCCATCGGGTTCAGCGCCCAGATCGCCATGGCGTAGTCGTTGCACACGAACCCCAGCGGCCCGATCCCCAGCCGCTCCAGGCGCTTCGTCAGCAGCATCGCCAGCGTCGTGTGCGCCAGCCGTCCCTCGAAAGGGTAGGCCACCAGGAAGTTGCGCTTCCCGTGCGGGAACGTCTCCAGCAGCATCTCGTCCTCGCCGACGATCAGCGACTTGTCCTTCTGCACCCCCAGCCATTCGCGCACGTCGTCGGGCAGCACCTTCCAGTGCGCCTCGTCGAACATGAGCTGGCGCACCCGCTTGGCGAGATAGGTGGAGAGCGCGAACTTCGAGCCGCCCCACGACGGCATCTTGGGGTCCCTGTGGTTCGCCGGCCGCACCAGCACGTCCAGGTTGGTGACGCCCACCAGCTCCCAGACCTGGCCCGCGAAGACGAAGGTGTCGCCGGGGTCGAGCATCTCCAGCATGCCCTCCTCGACCTCGCCCACCTTGCGCCCGCCCTGGCCGCGGCGGCTCGCGATCCGCACGGACAGCATGGCCGGGCTGACGATCGCCCCCACGTTCAGTCGATGCCGCTGCGCCACGTTCAGATCCCTGACCTTCCAGCGCCCATCGGGTAGCCGCACGATGCGTCGGAATCGGTCGTAGGTTTTCAGCGCGTAGCCGCCGGTCGAGACGAAATCGACCACCTGCTCGAAGTCCTCCCAGGCGAGGTCGCGATAGGGCCCGGCCGAACGGACCTCCTCGTAGAGCTCCAGCATGTCGAAGGGCTCCGAGACCGCGCAGCCCATGACGTGCTGGGCCAGCACGTCCAGCGCGCCCGCCCGCGGCGGATCGCCGTCCAGCCGGTTCTCGGCGATGGCCTCGCGCGCCGCCTGGCACTCCAGCATCTCGAACCGGTTGGCCGGGACGAACAGCGCGTGGCTCGGCTCGTCCAGCCGGTGGTTGGCGCGCCCGATCCGCTGCACCATCCGCGACGCGCCCTTCGGCGAGGCGAGCTGGATCACCAGGTCCACGTCGCCCCAGTCGATGCCGAGGTCCAGCGTCGAGGTGCAGACCACGGCGCGCAGCTCGCCGCGCGCCATCGCCGCCTCGACCTTGCGCCGCTGCTCGGCCGCCAGGCTGCCGTGGTGCAGCGCGATCGGCAGCGCGTCCTCGTTCAGCCGCCACAGCTCCTGGAACGCGAACTCGGCCTGGAAGCGGGTGTTGACGAACACCAGCGCGATCTTCGAGCGGCGGATGACGTCATAGACCTCGGCCATCGCATGCTGGGCCGTATGCCCGCTCCACGGCACCCGGCCTTCGCTGAGCAGGACGTCGACGACGGGCTCCGCGCCGGGCGGACCGCGCACGAGGTCGATGGAGTCGGGGCCGTGCGAGCCCAGCGCGGTGGTGACGTCCACGGGCCGGTGGCTCGCCATCCAGGTCTTGATGACTTCGGGATCGTCCACGGTCGCCGACAGCCCGACGCGGCGCATCCGCGGGGCCAGCGCCTGCAGCCGCGCCAGGTCGAGCGCCAGCAGATCGCCGCGCTTGCTCGCATGCAGGGTGTGGATCTCGTCCAGGATCACGCACGACAGGTCCTCGAAGAACCCCCGCGCGCCCTCCCACGCGCAGAGCAGGGCCAGTTGCTCGGGCGTGGTCAGCAGGATGTCCGGCGGCTTCACCCGCTGCCGCTGCCGCCGCGCGACGCCGGTGTCGCCGGTGCGGCTCTCGGCCACGATCGGCAGGCCCATCTCCAGGATCGGCGCGCCGAGGTTGCGCTCCACGTCCACCGCCAGCGCCTTCAGCGGCGAGATGTAGAGGGTGTGCAGCCCTCTCGGGCTGTTCGCCGGCGGCCGCCCCGCCAGCTCGATCAGGCTCGGCAGGAAGCCCGCCAGCGTCTTGCCGCCCCCGGTCGGCGCGATCAGCAGGGCGTCGCGGCCCTGCCGGCCCTTCTCGATCATCGCGAGCTGGTGCGCGCGCGGGCTCCAGCCGCGGCGGGCGAACCACGCCTGGAATGCGGGCGGCAGCAGGTCGGAAGGGGCCCCGGAGGCGTCGGCCATGCCCGCCGCTATAGCACGTTCCCGTTCCGTTTCACGCGGTGCGGCGCAAGAGCGGGTTCCGCCCGCGCGCGGCGCGGGCTATGGCATCGTTCGATGCGTGTCGCCGTAATCACTCCGTACTTCAAAGAGTCGCTGGACCAGTTGCGCCGCTGCCATGCCAGCGTGGCGGCGCAGACCCATGGCGACGTCACGCACTTCATGGTCGCCGACGGCCATCCGCGCGCCGAGATCGACGAGTGGCCCGTGCGCCACATGCCGCTGCCGTGGAATCATCGCGACTTCGGCGACACGCCGCGCGCCGTGGCCGCCATGAGCGCCTGCAGCCAGGGCTTCGACGCCATCGCCTTCCTCGACGCCGACAACTGGTATGAGCCGGCGCACATCGAGACCCTGGTGCGCCGCCAAGCCGAGACCAACGCCCACATCGTCACCGCCACGCGCAACCTGATCCGCCCGGACGGCAGCCTCATGGCGGTCTGCAAGCAGTCGAACGGCGTCGACTTCTGCGACATGAACTGCTTCTTCATCACGCGGTCGGCCTACGCGGTGATCGGCGCCTGGGCCTTCAAGGACCCCCGCGCCTCGATCGTCGACGACTACGTGCTGTGGATGATCATCAAGAACTCGAGCGCGGTGGTCGCCCACTGTCCGGAGCCGACGGTCAACTACCAGACCATGTGGGCCATGACCTACATCGAGCACGGCGAGGAGCCGCCGCCCGGGGCGCGGTGCATGCTGCGCTCGCCCGACGCGCCCTATCCGGCGCTGTTCGACTACTGGGACGCCCGTCGCAAGCACGAGGCGGGCGAGCCGATCACCTGAGGGCGACGCCGCGCGCCCCGTATCGCCTCGGGCGCGGGCCCGCTAAAGGGACGGGGATGCGACTCGGCTTCGTCCTCCTGGCAGCCCTTGCGATCGCCGCCTGTTCGAAGCCGGGCGGGGGCGCGCCGTCGACCGTCGAGACCGGGCGCTTCGCCGACGGATTCCCCAGGCCCGACCGTCCGGTGTCCGGCATCGTCGCCCCGGAATGGTCGTCCGGGCCCGACCGCGACGCGGCCGACGAGTCGGGCCAGCTCATCCGCGGCCTGGAAATCGAACCCGGCATGACCGTGGCCGACATCGGCGCGGGCTCGGGCTACCACACGCTGCGCCTGTCGCCGGCCGTGGGTCCGAAGGGCGTCGTCTACGCCGAGGACATCGTGGAGTCCTACCTCTCGGGCCTGAAGCGCGAGGCCGAGCGTCGGGGCCTGAAGAACGTCCGGATCGTGATCGGCGAGGACGACAACCCGCGGCTGCCCGCCGCCGCCATCGACCGCGCCGTGCTGGTCCACATGTACGACGAGGTCGAGAGCCCCTACGCGCTGCTCTGGCATCTGGCCACGTCGCTGAAGCCGGGCGCCCGCGTCGGCGTCATCGACGTCGACCGCGCGCCCCAGAACCACGGCACCCCGCCGTCCCTCCTGAAGTGCGAGTTCGAGGCCGTGGGCTACCGTCAGCTCTCGGCGCGCCTGATGGACGGCGGCGTCGGCTATCTCGCCGTCTTCGAGGCCCCCAGGGTCCGGCCCAGGCCCGCCGACATCCGGCCCTGCCGCGCCGTCCGCTAGCCGACCTGACGCATTTGTAAGCGGCCCGTCACTTGCACTCGGGGCGAAGCTGGGATGCTGTAGTCCCGCTGTCGTTCCTGCGAGTCCGAGGTGCTGGATAGTCCTGCCATAGATCTGCCGCCGCCGGCGCCCGTCGCCGCGGCGACGCTGCACTACGGGGGCGTGGACCAGCCGCCGCAGGCGCTGCGCGACCTGCTGCTGGCCCGCGTCGAGGCCGCCGCGCCGGGCAGCGAGATCACCTGGGCCACCTACTACTTCCGCGACCCGGCGCTGGCCGACGCCCTCATCGCCGCCAGGCAGCGTGGGGTGAAGGTAAGGCTGGTGCTGGAAGGGCGCGCTCGTCGCGGATCGGTCAACGGCCCCACGATCGAGCGCCTGAAGGCCGGCCTCGGCAGCGATCTGCGCCTGCACCGCTCGTGGCTGCCCGGCCAGCATCTGCACGCCAAGATCTACACCTTCTCCGGCGGCCCCGAGCCCGCCGCGTTCATCGGCTCGTACAACCCGTCCGGTGGCGTCGACGACCCGAAGCTGCTGCGCGACATCGGCGACCAGGACCGCGGCGAGAACCTGCTGGTCGACTTCCGCGATCCCGACGCCGTCGAGGCGCTGGAGGCCCAGGCGATGCGCCTCTGGGAAGGCCGCTTCGCCTTCCGGTTCGGCAAACGCGCCAACAAGGCCAAGCGCGTCGGCGACTTCGCGTTCTACTACTATCCCCGCCTGCGCACCGACGTGGTCGAGCGCCGCCTCGCCCGACTAGGCCCGGGCGACGAGGTCAAGGCGGCCGTCTCGCACATGGACAAGGGCCCTTTCGCCAGCCAGCTCGTGAAGGCCGCCGAGCGCGGCGCCAGGGTCGAGCTCGTGGTCCACGACACCCGCCGCCGGGTCTCCAAGGGCGTGGTCAGCGAGCTGCGCGACGCCGGCGTCGAGATCCGCCGCTACTGCGACCCCGACGGCTATCCGATGCACGCCAAGTTCGTGATCGTCGACCACAAGCAGGTGCGCACCGCCTGGTTCGGCAGCCTGAACTACAACTTCGGCTCGCGGGTGATGAACCAGGAGATCCTGGCCCGCAGCGCCGATCCCGGCCTCGTCGACGCGTTCGACGTCCGCTTCGACCGCCTCGCCGAAGAGGCCGCCACCCGGTCCTGCACGGGCGGCAAGCACGTCGCCGACGCCGCGATGAAGGCTGCGCTGCCCTGAACGCTCAAGCTCTGGCGGTCGCCCGCCGGCTTGACGCGGCGTGAAGGGTTCCGCCGCGCCGTATCCGGCGTAGGCTGGCCCCGACAGGCGTTGGGAGGACAGGGCCATGAAGGATTTCGCCGGCAAGTTCGCGGTCGTCACGGGCGGCGGCACGGGCATGGGCCGCGAGCTGGCGCGCCAGCTCATCGCCGAGGGCTGCAGCGTCGCCATGTGCGACGTCTCGGAGAAGAATATGGCCGAGACCATCCGGCTGGCCACCGCCGACGGCATCCCGCAGGGCGCGAGGATCACCGCCCACTACGCCGACGTCGCCAGCGAGGACGACCTGATCCGCTTCCGCGACGAGGCCGCGAAGCTGCACGACACCGACCGCCTGCACCTGCTCTTCAACAACGCCGGCATCGGCGGCGGCGGCTCGATGGTCAACCCCGACGAACGCGAGGCCTGGGAGCGGACGTTCAACGTCTGCTGGTACGGCGTCTACTACGGCTGCCGCACCTTCATGCCGATGCTGCTGAACGCCGACGAGGCCCACATCGTCAACACCGCCAGCGTCAACGGCTTCTGGGCCAGCCTCGGTCCGGGCATCGCGCATTCGGCCTACACCTCGGCCAAGTTCGCGGTGAAGGGCTTCACCGAGGGCCTCATCACGGACCTGCGCGCCAACGCCCCGCACATCAAGTGCTCGGTGGTCATGCCGGGCCATATCGGCACCGAGATCGCCGCCAACTCGCGCAAGGTCATCCGCAACGACTGGAGCGATGCGCTGAGCGCCGACGAGCTGGCCGCGGCGCGCCGCCGCGCCGCCCGCATGGGCATGGACGCGGCTCAGATCCCCGACGAGGCCATCCAGGCCATGGTCGCCGAACAGGCCCGTCGCTTCCTCGAGGATGCGCCGACCACCGCGGCCCAGGCCGCGACCATCATCCTGGACGGCGTGAAGGCCGAGCGCTGGCGGATCCTCGTCGGCGAGGACGCCGTCATCATGGACCGCATGGTGCGAGAGACGCCGGAAGAG
>NZ_JAEUMO010000254.1 GCF_016793285.1 Phenylobacterium sp. | reverse complement strand
ACCAGGAACACCGCCGCCCCGGCCCAGATGAAGCCGAACGAGGTGGCGTGCAGCGTCGTGAAGGGCTCGCCCTGGGCCACGCCGATGGCGAAGCCGATGGTCGGGCCGATGAACTGCAGGAAGGCCATGGTCGAGAGGGGCAGCCGCCGCGCGCACCACGAGAAGAGGGCGAGCGGCAGGGCGGTGATGGGCCCGGCGGCGATCAGCCAGGCCGTCGAGGCCGGCGACGAGACGAAGTGTCCGGCGCCGCGGCTTTCCAGCCAGCCGATGAAGACGAGGGCGGGCGCGAGCAGCATCAGGCATTCGATGAACAGGCCCGTCTGGGCGTCGGCCTGCACCTGCTTCCTGACGATCCCGTAGCCGCCGAACGACAGCGCGAGCGTCAGCGAGATCAGCGGCAGGTGGCCGAGCGCGAGGCCCTGGAACAGCACGCCCACGGCGGCCAGCGCCATGGCCGCGATGCCGATCCTGTCGATCCGCTCGCGGAAGATCAGCGCGCCCGAGGCCATGTTGACCAGCGGCGTCACGTAGTAGCCGAAGCTGCCCTCCAGCACCCGGCCCGAGGTCACGGACCAGATGTAGATGGCCCAGTTCACCGCGATGAGCGCGGTGGAGAGCAGCAGCCACGCCAGGATGCGCGGGCTTCTCAGGACCGTCAGGATCTGCCGCCCCTGCCGGGCGATCAGCGCCAGGATCAGCGCGGTGGGCGCGCCCCAGACGATGCGGTGGGCCACGATCTCCCACGAGCTCGCGCCCAGCGCGTTGATGGCCTGGAAGGCCAGGGGCACGAAGCCCCAGATGAGGTAGCAGGCGACCCCAGCGGTCAGCGCCAGGCGTTCCTCGCCAGGCGCTGACGGGGAGGACATCCTAAGCCAGCGCCTTCGACTTGATCAGGCCGCGCTGGTGGAGGAGTTCGGCGATCTGCACCGCGTTCAGCGCCGCGCCCTTGCGCAGGTTGTCGGCCACCACCCAGAGCGACAGGCCGTTCTCGACGGTCGGGTCCTTGCGGATGCGGCTGACGTAGACCGGGAACTCGCCCTGGGCTTCCTTGGGCGTGATGTAGCCGGTGGGCTCGCGCTTATCGATCACGATCAGGCCGGGGCTCTCGCGCAGCAGGTCGCGGGCCTCGTCCTCGTCGATGGGGTTCTCGAACTCGATGTTCACCGCCTCGGAGTGGCCCACCATCACCGGCACCCGCACGCAGGTGACCGTCAGCTTGATCGCCGGGTCGATCATCTTGTGGGTCTCGTCCCACATCTTGGCCTCTTCGTCGGTGTATCCGTCGTCGCGGAACGACCCGATGAAGGGGATGACGTTGAAGGCGATCTGCTTGGGGAACTTCTTCGGCTCCTTGGCGCCCAGCACGAAGATGCCCTTCGTCTGGTCCCAGAGCTCGTCCATGCCTTCCTTGCCGGCGCCCGAGACCGACTGGTAGGTGGCCACCACGACGCGCTTGATCTTCGCCCGGTCGTGCAGCGGCTTCAGCGCCACCACCAGTTGGGCGGTCGAGCAGTTCGGGTTGGCGATGATGTTCTTGCGGCCGGCGTAGCTGACGTCGTCCGGGTTCACCTCGGGCACGATCAGCGGCACGTCGGGGTCCATCCGCCAGGCCGAGGAGTTGTCGATCACGATCGGGCCCGCGGCGCCGATCTTCGGGGACCACTCCTTCGAGAAGCTGCCCGACACGCTCATCAGCACGACGTCGACGGTCGAGAAGTCGAACTGCTCGATGTCCTCGCACTTGACGATCTTGTCGCCGAACGAGACCTCGAGGCCGATGGAATTGCGCGAGGCGATCGCGTGGACCTTCTCCACGGGGAAGTTCACTTCCTCGAGGATGTTCAGCATCTCGCGGCCCACGTTGCCCGTGGCGCCGACGACGGCGACCCGGTAGCCCATCGCAACTCTCCTGAAGTATCGCCCCTTCGGGGGAAGCGTCCCCTACGCCCGGGCCGCCGCCAACGCAAGGCGAGCAAAGCTCGGGCGGCCGTCAGACAGGCTCTTGCGCGCCGCCCGCTATTCCCCGGCCATTCGCAGGATGGCCTTCCACTCGCCCGGCGTCACCGGCGACACCGACAGGCGGCCCTGGCGGACCATCTTGAGGTCGGCGAGGGAGGGTTCGGCCTTCAGGGCCGCCAGCGTCACGGGGGCCTTCAGGGGGCGCACGTAGCCGAGTTCCACGGCGAGGAAGCGGCCCGTCTCGTCGCCGGGGTCGGGGAACGACTCCCTGGCCACCTCGGCGACGCCGACCACCTCCCTGCCCTCGCCGGAGTGGTAGAACAGCACCTGGTCGCCCAGCTTCATCTCCTTGAGATGCCCGCGCGCGGTGAAGTTGCGCACGCCGTCCCAGACGGTCTTGCCGTCGCGCCGCAGGTCCTCGAAGGAATAGGTGTCCGGCTCGGACTTCACCAGGAAATAGGCCGCCATCGCCGCGTTCCTCCGTTCTCGCGGCCGGACCATGCCATGGACGATCGGATTGCACACCCGGACTTCGGCCGGGCGGCGGGCGGCCTAAGCGGCCGCGGCCTCGGCGTAGAGGGTGCGCACGTCCGCCAGGCCGGCCAGGATGCGCAGGCGCTCCTTCTTGTCCGGCTTGCGGCTGACCATGAAGCGCCAGGCGCGGACGTGGACGGCGATGGCCTCGCGGTCGTAGCTCTCGTCGGCGAGGAAGTCGGCCAGGAGGCCGTTCAGGCTGGCCACCACCTCGCCCGCGCCGTCGCGCCCGATGTCGGGATAGCTTTCGGCGACCGTCTTCAGGACCCCGATCCCGGTGCGGTCGAAGGTTTTTCCCAGCGACATGAGCAGGCCCTCGGCCAGCGCCAGCACGTCGGCGTCGCCGGCGCGGCGGTGCGGTTTCTTCGGAGCGTTCTCGTCGTCGTCCACCATGAGGATTCCAGTATCGCGGATCTGTCTTAACGGCTGGCTACCGGCTCGAGCAAAGTTGCTTGACTCCGTCAATCAACTGGCGCGCCATGCCGCATGACCGAGATCGACACCGTCGCCGCCGTGCGTCGTTTCAGCCGCTTCTACACCCGCGCGATCGGGGTGCTGGAGCGGGGCTACCTGGGCTCGCCCTACACGCTGGCCGAGAACCGGGTGATCTGGGAGATCGCCCACGCCGAGGGGATCACGCCCGGCGCCATCTCGGCGGCGCTGCGCCTCGACGCGGGTTATCTCTCGCGGATGCTGGCGCGGCTGGAGAGGGACGGCCTCGTCGCCCGCAGCCGCTCCGAGCGCGACGGCCGCAGCGTGACGCTGTCGCTGACCGAGACGGGCCGGACCACCTTCGCCACCCTGGACGGCCGCTCGGCGGCGCTGGTCGAGGACCTGCTGGGCCGCCTGTCGGGCCCGCAGAGGGCGGCGTTCGCCGGCGCGCTGGCCACGGCGCAGGACCTGCTGGAGCCGCCGGCGGAGAGGCCGCCGGAGAGGCCGGCGGTGACGCTGCGCCCGCACCGGATCGGCGACATGGGCTGGGTGACCGAGCAGCACGGCCTGCTCTACGGCCGCGAGTACGGCTGGGGCTTCGGCATCGAGGCGGTGACGGCGAAGATCTGCTCCGACTTCCTGGAGCGCTTCGACCCGGCCCGCGAGCGCTGCTGGATCGCCGAGCGCGGGGGGACGCGGATCGGCTGCGTGTTCCTGGTGAGGGAGGACGAGACGACGGCGCGGCTGCGGCTGCTGCTGCTCGACCCGGCCGCGCGCGGCGAGCGCCTGGGGCGTCGGCTGGTTGAGGAATGCGTGGCGTTCGCCCGCGAGGCCGGCTACCGCGAGATCGTGCTCTGGACGCACAAGGTGCTGACCGCCGCGCGGGCCATCTACGCCTCGGTCGGTTTCCAGATCGCCGAGACCTGGGAGCACGACGAGTTCGGCAAGACCGAGGTCTCCGAGACCTGGCGGATGACGCTGTAGGGGTGGCTGTTCCCCGCGCCGCGCCGAGGCCTGCGTCCGGGGCCGCGCGCGTGTCGACCGCCCGCCGCGACGGCGTGGGCGGTTGAATCCGCCGGGCGCTTGGTCCAGAGAGCGCGCCACTCTTTGTGTGTGCTCCCGAAGGACCCCATGGACCTCTCCAAGATCCCGGTCGGCAAGAACCCGCCCTACGACGTCAACGCGCTCATCGAGATCCCGCAGGGCGGCGAGCCGGTGAAGTACGAAATCGACAAGGAGAGCGGCGCGATCTACGTCGACCGCTTCCTGCACACCGCGATGTTCTATCCGGGCAACTACGGCTTCATCCCGCATACGCTCGCCGACGACGGCGACCCGATGGACATCATCGTGGTGGGCCCGACGCCGGTGGTGCCGGGCGCGATCATCCGGGCGCGGCCGGTGGGCGCGCTGATCATGCGCGACGAGGCCGGCGGCGACGAAAAGATCCTGGCCGTGCCGGTGGATGCGCTGCACCCGTTCTATGCGGGCGTCGACAGCTGGCGCGCGCTGCCGGCGATCCTGACCGAGCAGATCGCCCACTTCTTCAAGCACTACAAGGACCTGGAGAAGGGCAAGTCGGTCGACATCATCCGCTGGGCCGACCCGGAAGAGGCCGCCGACATCATCCGCCAGTCGATCGAGCGCTACGCCAACAGCGGCACGAACCGCTAGACGCGGACGAAGTCCAGGAACACCGGCTCGCAGTCGCCGAGCCGCTTCTCCTCGTAGCGGGTGGTGACGTGGTCCGCGGGCGGGCGGCGCCAGTCGTCGGCGCGCTCGGCCGGCCAGGCGAAGGCCGGGTTGGCGAGGAAGCGCTCCAGCGCCTGATCGACGTAGCTCGCGACGTCGCTGGCGAAGCGCAGACGGCCGCCGGGCTTGAGCGCCCGCGCCAGGTCGGCGACCAGCTCGGGCTGGACGAGGCGGCGCTTCTGCTGGCGGGCCTTGGGCCACGGGTCGGGGAAGAGGATGAAGACCCGCGCCAGGCAGGCGTCGGGCAGGCGCGCCACCAGTTCGCGGACGTCGTTGTCGTGCAGGCGGACGTTCGCCAGCGCCTGCTCGTCGATGTGGCGCACGGCGCTGGCCACGCCGTTGACGAAGGGCTCGGCGCCCAGGATCAGCACGTCACGATGTCGGCCGGCCTGGGCGGCCATGTGCTCGCCGCCGCCGAAGCCGATCTCCAGCCAGGTTTCGGCCGCGCCGGGCATGAGGGCCGCTGGGTCGACCCGCCCCGCGGGGATGCGCAGGCCGGGCAGCCGCGTCTCCATCAGGGCGGCCTGGCGCGGCTTGATCGGCCGCGACTTCAGGCGGCCGAACGAGCGCAGTGGCGGATGGTGGCCGGTCATCGGGGCGCCAACCGTGACGACACGCGAAGGGGCGGCTAGGCCAGCTTCTGGAGTTCCGCGACCAGGTCGGCGCGTTCCCACGAGAAGCCGCCCTCGTTGTCGGGCTGGCGGCCGAAGTGGCCGTAGGCCGCGGTGCGGGCGTAGATCGGGCGGTTCAGTTGCAGGTGCTCGCGGATGGCCCGCGGCGTCGCGCCGCCGATCAGTTGCGGCAGGGCCACTTCCAGCTTCGCCGGGTCGATCTCGCCGGTGTTGTGCAGGTCGACGTAGAAGCTCAGCGGCTGGGCGACCCCGATCGCGTAGCTGATCTGGATCGTGCATTTCTTGGCCAGGCCCGCGGCGACCACGTTCTTGGCCAGGTAGCGGCAGGCGTAGGCGGCCGAGCGGTCGACCTTCGTCGGGTCCTTGCCCGAGAACGCGCCGCCGCCGTGCGGGGCCGCGCCGCCGTAGGTGTCGACGATGATCTTGCGGCCGGTGACGCCGGCGTCGCCGTCCGGCCCGCCGATCTCGAAGCGGCCGGTCGGGTTGATGTGCCACTTGGTCTTCCTGGTGATCAGGCCCGCCGGGATGACGCTCTCGACGTAGGGCCTGATCACGCCTTCCAGGCGCTTCGGCGTGGCGATGTGCAGGCCCAGGCGCCGCTTGTGCTGGGTCGAGACGACGATCTGCAGGATCTCGACCGGCCGGCCGTCCTCGTAGCGGACGGTGACCTGGCTCTTGGCGTCGGGCTCCAGCACCGGGCACTCGCCCGAGTGGCGCACTTCCGACAGCTTCTTCAGGATGTCGTGGCTGTACTGCAGGGTGGCCGGCATGAGCGCCGGGGTCTCGTCGCAGGCGTAGCCGAACATGATCCCCTGGTCGCCGGCGCCCTCGTCCTTCTTGTCGGTGGCGTCGACGCCCTGGGCGATGTGGGCCGACTGTTCGTGCAGGTGGCAGGCGAACTTCGCCTTGTTCCAGTGGAAGCCCTTCTGCTCGTAGCCGATGTCCTTGATCGCGGCGCGGACCTTGGGCTCCAGGCTCTTCACGATGTCCTTGGTGAGCGCCTTGTTCTCGGACTTCGACGCGCCCGGCCGGCCGGCGCGGACTTCGCCCGCCAGCACGATGCGGTTGGTGGTGACCAGCGTCTCGCAGGCGACGCGGGCCTCGGGCTGAACGCTCAGGAAGGCGTCGACGACGGTGTCCGAAATCCGGTCCGCGACCTTGTCGGGGTGGCCTTCCGACACGCTTTCGCTGGTGAAGATGTAGCTGGAACGGCTCAAGGCTGGGGCTCCGGTAGAGGCAGTCGGCGCGCGACGCGGCGCGGGGGTCGCCAGCCTATAAAGAAATCCTTATGTCATGCCAAGCGTGCGGTCGGCCGCAGCCTCGGCGGCGCGGGGCCGGCGTCGGCGTCCGGCCAGCCACGCCAGCGCCGACGCCAGCAGGAGCCCCGCGAACCCCCAATCGCCCCAGCGGCTGTAGGGCGTCGGCGCGGCGGGGGCCGGCAGCCGCGCGTCGATGACGCCGAACGCGCCCAGGCCCAACTGCTTGCCCGGCATCACGCGGCCCTGCGCGTCGATCACCGCGGAGACGCCGGTGGGCGTGGCGCGCACGATCGGCAGCCCCTGTTCGATGGCGCGGTAGCTGGCGATGTTCAGATGCTGCCAGGGGCCGCTGGTGCGGCCGAACCAGGCGTCGTTGGAGACATTGAGGATCCAGGCCGGCCGCGGCCCCGCGCCCGCGCCGAAGCCCGGGAACAGGGCCTCGTAGCAGATCAGCGGCTGCACGGCGGGCAACCCCGGCGCGCTGAGCGGCTGCGGCCTCGGTCCGGCCGTGAAGTCGTCTTCCATGTGGACGAGGCTGCGGAAGCCGATGGCGCGGGCGAAGTCGCCGAGCGGCATGTACTCGCCGAACGGCACGAGCCGGTGCTTGTCGTAGAAGCCTGAGACCCGCAGGGCCCCGGGATCGCGGCGGAACGCGATCAGGGTGTTGTAGTAGCGGTAGCGGCCGTCGCGGACCTCGGCGCGGTTGGCGCCCATCAGCAGCGTCTGCCCGGGGGCGACGACGTCGCGCAGCCGCCGGCTCCAGCCCGGGTCCAGGATCAGGTCGTCGATGACCGCGGGAAGTGCGCCCTCGGGCCAGATCACGATGTCGGGCCGCGCCTTGCCGGGCCGCCGCGTCAGCCGCTCGTAGTCGGAGAACACCGCGTTCAGGTTGTCGGCCCGCCACTTCTCCTTCTGGTCGATGTCGGCCTGCACGACGCGGATCACCGGCGTGTCCTTGGCGTAGATCGGCCGCGCCGCCGCCGCGAGCCGGCCCGCGCCGCCGGCGTAGAGGGCGGTCAGCGCCACGCCGGCCGCGATCATCAGCCCGGCCTGCGCCAGCCGGCGCACCGGCAGCATCAGGGTCGCGGGCGCGGACGCGATCGCCAGGGTGATCCAGGTGAGGCCGTAGGCGCCGACGAGGGCGGCCGCCTGCGACGGCGCGCTGCCGGCCCGCCAGCTTTCGCCGACGAGGTTCCACGGGAAGCCGGTCAGGACGTGGCCGCGCAGCCACTCGGCGGCGGCGAACACGCCCGCGAACACCAGCGGCTTCCAGGCGCTGCGGGGCCGGAGCGCCCGGTACGCCGCGCCCGCCGCGCCCCAGAACAGCGCCAGCCCGCCGCCCATCAGCACGATCGCGAACGGCGCCATCCAGCCGTAGGTGCGCGAATCCACCAGGAACGGCTCGCCGATCCACCAGGTCGAGACGCCGAAGTAGCCGAGCCCCGAGAGCCATCCGAGGCCGAACGCCGCGCGCAGCGGTCTTGCGCCCTGGATGGTCTCCAGCCGCAGGAGGATCAGGCTGTAGCCCAGCAGGCCGACGATCATGCCGAACGGCGGATGCGCCACGCCTGCGGCCAGCCCGCCCAGCAGCGCGGTCAGCGGCGCATACCAGCGCGAGCGGCTCAAGGTCGAATGCCCGGCGCCGGTTCGGCCGCAGCGCCCCCTCCACTACGTCGTGGTCCGCCTCGCCCGTGGACGGGGGAGGCACAGCGCGGCTGGATCGGACCACCGGCCAAGTCTCAGGCCTCGGTCGTTTCGGCGGCCGGCGCGCGGCGCACGCGCACCCGCTTCACCCGGCGCGGATCGGCGGCCAGCACCTCGAGCGTATAGCCGTCCGGGTGCTCGATCAGCTCGCGCTTCTGCGGCACGCGGCCGGCCAGCGCGTTCACGAGGCCCGCCACCGTGTCGATCTCCTCGTCGAGGTCCTCCGAAGCGAGGTCGACGCCGCCCCCGATCGCCTGCTCCAGCTCCTCCAGCGGCGCGCGGCCGTCGACGATCCAGCCGTCGTCGTCGCTGAGGATCGGCGTGTAGGCCAGGTCGCCTTCCTCGTCGTGCTCGTCCTCGATCTCGCCGACCAGGGACTCCAGCAGGTCCTCCAGGGTGACGAGGCCGTCGACGCCGCCGAACTCGTCCATCACCAGCGCCATGTGGGTGCGCTTGGCGCGCATGGTGGCCAGGAGCCGCTCGGCCGCCATCGAGGGCGGCACGTAGAGCACCTCGCGCACCAGGCTGTGGCGGCCGGTCAGCACCTTGTCGCCGGGCTTGGGCTGGCGGGTCTTGCGCGCCAGGAGCTTGAAGACGTCCTTGACGTGGACCACGCCCACGGGCTCGTCGAGCGTCTCCCTGTAGACCGGCATCCGGCTGTGCTCGGCCTCCGCGAAGCGGGCGACCAGCTCCTCGAAGCTGCAACTGCGCTCGACGCACACCATGTCGGCGCGCGGCTTCATGATGTCCTCGACGCGCAGGTCCTGGAACGCGCGCGCCTGGCTGATCAGCTCGTCGCCGCCTTCGGTGCTGGGCTCGGGAATCTCGTCGGCCGCCGCCTCCGCGGTGCGCCGGAACAGGTCGATCAGCCCCCAAAGACCGCCCCGCCGGCGGCCGTTGCGACTGGAAGGGTCAGGGTCGCTCATGCTCTCCTTTAGCCGGGCTGGGCGTCCGCATAGGGGTCGGGAACCCCCAGGCTGGCCAGCACCGCACGCTCGAGGCCTTCCATGGCCTCGGCCTCATCATCGCCCATGTGGTCGTGTCCGCATAGATGGAGCACGCCGTGAACCACCAGGTGCTGCAGGTGGTGGGCCAGGGGCTTGCCCTGCTCGGCCGCCTCGCGGGCGCAGACGCCATACGCGAGCGCCAGGTCGCCGAGGTGGAACTCGGGGTTCCTCGGCGCGGGGAAGCTGAGCACGTTGGTGGGCTTGTCCTGCTGGCGGAACTGCGCGTTCAGGGCGCGGACGCTCTCGTCGTCGGTCAGCAGGATGGTGACGCCCTCGTGCCCGGCGTCCTCGGCGTCGAGCGCCGCCAGGGCCGAGCCGCGCGCCAGCATCTCGGCGTTCGGCAACGCCGCCGCCCAGGCCTCGTCCTCGATCTCGACGTCGATCAAACGGTGCGCCCGCGCTTGGCCGCGTCGGCGTCGTAGGCGCGCACGATCCGCTCCACCAGCGGGTGGCGGACGACGTCCTCCGAGCCGAAGCGGACGATGCCGATGCCCTTGACGCCCTCCAGCAGGTCGACGGCGTGGGCCAGGCCCGAATCGCGGGGGTTCGGCAGGTCGATCTGGGTCGGGTCGCCGGTGACGGCCATGCGCGCGCCCTCGCCCAGGCGGGTCAGCACCATCTTCATCTGCGCGCGGCTGGCGTTCTGGGCCTCGTCGACGATGACGAAGGCGTGGCTGAGCGTGCGGCCCCGCAGGAAGGCGATCGGCGCGACCTCGATCTCGCCCTTCTCGCGGCGGCGGCGGAGCTGCTCGGCGCCCAGGATGTCGGTCAGCGCCTCCCAGACGGGCGCCATGTAGGGGTCGACCTTCTCGTTCATGTCGCCGGGCAGGAAGCCCAGCCGCTCGCCCGCCTCGACGGCGGGGCGCGAGACGATCAGGCGGTCGACCGCGCCGCGCAGCAGCATGCCCGCGCCGTGGGCGACGGCCAGGAAGGTCTTGCCGGTGCCCGCGGGCCCGAGCCCGAACACCAGCTCGCAGTCGGTCAGCGCCTTCAGATAGTGTGCCTGCGTCGGCGTCTTCGGCGCCACCTGGCCGCGGCGGCCGATGGGCAGCGGACTGCCGACCCCGCCTGTGCCGCCCCCGGTGCGCGCCTGGCCGATGGCGACACGCACGTCGGCCTCGCCGATCTCCAGGCCCTGGTCGGCGCGCGCGGCGATGGCCTGTACGGCCTTCTTCGCCTGGCCGCGCGACTTGGCGTCGCCCGACAGCGACACGCCGCCGCCGGGCGTTTCCACGAGCACGCCGAAGGCGTCCTCGATCAGGGCGGCATGGCGGCTGTTCGCGCCGGCCACCGCGCGGGCGGCGACGTCGCTGAGCTGGACGAATTCGGGCGCGCGGCTCACGCGGGTTCCATTTCCAGCACGCCGGCCAGGCTGTTCTGGTTGGCGGTCTCGACCCTCACCGGAACGATCTCGCCGATCATCCGATCCGGCGCGGTCACATGGACGGCCTGCAGGTAGGGGCTCTTGCCGATGAGCTGACCCGGATGACGGCCGGCCTTCTCCAAGAGGACGCCGACGGTGCGGCCCGCCGTGGCGGCGTTGAAGGCCATCCGCTGTTCGTCCAGCAGGGCGTTCAGGCGGGCGAGGCGCTCGTCCTTCACCGCGTCGGCGACCTGGCCCGGCATGGCGGCGGCCGGCGTGCCGGGGCGGCGCGAATACTTGAACGAGAAGCAGCTCGCGTAGCCCACCTCGCGGACGAGTTGCAGCGTCGCCTCGAAGTCGCTGTCGCGCTCGCCGGGGAAGCCCACGATGAAGTCGCCGCTGATGGCGATGTCGGGCCGCGCCGCGCGAATCTTCTCGATCAGGCGCACGTAGCTCTCGGCCGTGTGCGCGCGGTTCATGGCCTTCAGGATCCTGTCCGAGCCCGCCTGCACCGGGAGATGCAGGTACGGCATGAGCTCCGGCACGTCCCCGTGGGCGGCGATCAGGGCGTCGTCCATGTCGCGCGGGTGGCTGGTCGTATAGCGGATGCGGTCGAGGCCCTCGAGCTTCGCCAGCCGGCGGACCAGCGCGGCGAGGCCGCCTTCCCCGTCGTAGGCATTCACGTTCTGGCCCAGCAGGGTGATTTCGCGCACGCCCTTGGCGGCCAACACGCGGGCCTCGGCCTCGATGGACTCGGCCGGCCGGCTCCACTCGCCGCCCCGGGTGTAGGGCACCACGCAGAAGGTGCAGAACTTGTCGCAACCCTCCTGCACCGTCAGGAACGCCGAGACGCCGGTCGGGCGGCGGTCGGTGGAGAGCGCGTCGAACTTCTCCTCGGGCGCGAAGTCGGCGGCCAGCCGCTCGCCGCGGGCGCGGTGGGCGCGGGCGATGAGTTCGGGGAGCTGGTGGTAGGCCTGCGGGCCGACGACCAGGTCCACGGCCGGCTGGCGGCGCATGATCTCCTCGCCCTCGGCCTGGGCGACGCAGCCGGCGACCGCGATGGTCATGCGCGCGCCGCCGCCGGCGAGGCGCTCGTCGCGCATCTCGCGGATCTTGCCGAGCTCGGAGTAGACCTTCTCGGTGGCCTTCTCGCGGATGTGGCAGGTGTTGAGCACCACCAGGTCGGC
>NZ_JAEUMO010000215.1 GCF_016793285.1 Phenylobacterium sp. | reverse complement strand
CCGTTCCTGCTGGGGAATGGTGTAATGGTAACACTGCGGTTTTTGGTACCGTCATTCTAGGTTCGAGTCCTAGTTCCCCAGCCACGCCGCGCCGGCCTTCCAGACACCGTTCGCCGGCTTCGCCGCGGGGCGCTCGCGCGGGACGCAGCGCGGCCGCAAAGCGCAACCGCAAGTTTCTGCGACAGCCCGTCACACGTATATATACCTAAGGACTCGTCCGGGATTTCCAGCCCCCGAATCACTGTGGTTCTTAACCGTTAACCATAGTGAACACCGGCTGAAGGACGAGCGGCAGATGTCTTCCAAGAGTGCGCCCACGCGGCGGCCAGCGGCGGGTTTCCGCTGCGCCTTCAAGTCGTTGGCTTGAAGCCGGGGGCTGGCGTGGGCGGCAAGGTTCTCATCATCGACGACGACCCGGCCTTGCTGCGCCTGATGGCGATGGCGTTCCAGCAGGCGGGCTTCGGCGTGGTCGCCGCGGACAACGGCCGCAAGGGCATCCGCATGGCCAGCGCCCACAAGCCGGACCTCGTGGTGACCGACATCGTGATGCCCGACATCGAAGGCATCGGCGCCATCCGCGCCATCAAGCGGGTCGCCCGTCCGCCGAAGGTCATCGCCATCTCGGGCGCCGGCCGGGCGCGCGGCGCCGACTATCTCTCCTGGGCCAAGCACCTGGGCGCCGACGAGGTGCTCGCCAAGCCTTTCCGCATGTCGGAGCTCATGAAGATCTCGCAGTCGGTCATCGCCGGCTGACCCACCCGAACATCCATCAACGCGCACCATTGCAAGGGGACAGGCAATGCACATCCTGATCGTGGAAGACAACGCCGCCACCGCCCGCAGCATCGAGCTGATCCTGACGGCCGAGGGCCACAACGCGTCGGTGACCGCCTCGGGCGAGGAAGCGGTCGAACTCGCGGAACTCTACGACTACGACGCCATCCTGATGGACCTCGACCTCGAGGACGTCCCGGGCACGGAAGCGCTGCGCGAGATCCGCGCGCAAAAGCTCGCCACCCCGGTCATCATCGTGTCGGGCTCGACGGAGGTCGACACCAAGATCGGCGCCCTGGCCGCCGGCGCCGACGACTACATGACCAAGCCGTTCCACAAGGGCGAGCTCGCGGCGCGCATCAACGCGGTGGTCCGCCGCTCCCGCGGCCACGTGGAATCGGTGATCCGCACCGGCGCGATCGCGCTGAACCTCAACACCCGCACCGCAGAGGTGAACGGAACCGCGATCCACCTGACGCCCAGCGAGTACAAGATGCTGGAGCTGCTCTCGCTCAGGAAGAACAGCGTGCTCACCAAGGAGCAGTGCCTGAACCACCTCTACAACGGCATGTCAGAACCCGAGATCAAGATCATCGACGTCTTCATCTGCAAGCTGCGCAAGAAGATCGCCGCGGCGGCCGGCGGCGACAGCCAGATCGAGACGGTGTGGGGCGGCGGCTACATGCTGCGCGACGCCAAGCCGGTTGCGCTGGCGGCCTGAAGCCCCTGTCGTTCGGCGCCTGGGCGGCCGGCTCCCGCGGGAGCCGGCCGTTCGCTTGCGCGTCCCGAGGGTGCGGCGGCCGGTCCTAGGTATGTGTACTTAGGTAGTCGTGCCGAGATGATTCCTACCCTGGCGTGTGCTCTTGATTCGCTCGGCCACATTCTGGCCATGGATGCGGCAGGGACAGGGCAATGGCCTTCGACGGCGTTGCAGACAAGCGGACGATCCGCCCGGCGCCGGCGCCGGAGCCCGAGGCCGAGCAGGCGGCGCGCCGCCAGCAGGCTGCGGTGCTGGCCCACGACTTCAACAACCTGCTGAACGTGATCCTGGCGGCCAACGAGGCCCTGACGGCCCGACTGCCCGAAGGGTCCGACGACGGCGAACTGGCCCGCATCGGCCTGGAGTCGGCCGAGAAGGGCGGCGTGATGCTGCGCCGGCTCATGGAGCTGTCTCAGGCCGCCCAGCCAATGGCCGACGAGATCGACTGCGCCGGGGCGATGATCGGGGTCGCGCGCCTGGCGAATGTCTCGACGGCCGCCGGCGTCACCTGCGTGGCCATGGCCATGCCCGAGCCGCTCGTCTGCCTCGCCGACCGTGCGGGGCTGGATTCGGCGCTGCTGAACCTCTGCGTCAACGCGGGGCACGCGCTGCCGAGTGGCGGCGCGGTGCGGCTCGAAGCCGCGGCGGAAGACCTGGACGGCGAGGCGGCCCGCGGGCTGCGGGTCACGCCCGGCCGCTACGTGGCGCTCTCGGTGGCCGACCGCGGCGTCGGCATGTCGCCGGCGGTGCTGGCGCGCGCGGGGGACGCCTGGTTCACCACCCGCGCGGGCCGCGGCGGCACGGGCCTGGGGCTGAGCGGCGTCGCGGCGTTCTGCCGCGCGGCGGGCGGCGCCCTGCGCCTGGTCTCGACGGAAGGCCGCGGCACGACCGCGACGCTCCTGCTGCCGCGCGCGTAGGTCGGAACCTCAAACGCCCTCTCTCGGCGTCATCCCGCGGCTTGTCCGGACAAGCGCGACGTCGACGGCGCGATCGTCGCGAGGTCGCGGCCCAAGGGGTGGCCTGGACGGGCTGGGCCATGACGAAGGGGGGCCGATTGAGTTCAGCGCGGCGGCTACGCGGCGCCCGCGGTGAGGGTGGAGCGGATGAGGTCGGAGAGGCTGTCGGCGCGCATCTTGGACATGACGTTGGCGCGGTAGATCTCGACCGTGCGCGGGCTGATCTCCAGCCGGGCGGCGATGACCTTGTTGCTGGCCCCCTCGACGATGAGGTCCAGCACCTGGCGTTCGCGGGCGGTCAGGCTCTCCAGGCGGCGCAGCACGCGGGTCTTGGCCGCGCCGGCGTCGATGGCGGCGTCGTTCTCCTCCATGCAGGCGCGGACGGCGCGCAGAATCTGCTCGCTGTCGAAGGGCTTCTCGATGAAGTCGGTGGCGCCGGCCTTCATGGCGTCGACGGCCCGGCTGACGTCGGCGTGCCCGGTGATCACTATCACCGGTAGTATGCAGCCCACGCCCTTGAGCGCCTTGATCAGGTCGATCCCGTCCATGCTGGGCATGCGCAGATCGGTGACGATGCAGCCCCTGGCCGCGGCGTCGAAGGTGGCCAGGAAGTCGTGGGCGGAGGCGAAGGGCCGGGCGGTCAGGCCGTCCGACTTGAGCAGCACGACGAGCGAGTCACGGGCCGCATCGTCGTCATCGACGACGAACACCGTCCGCTCGGCCGCTGACGTCACCATCTGCACCTGCCCGCGCCAATACAAAACAGAAAGCAGCGCCACCCAGACGGCTCGGTTCAGCCCAGATCCGTCCCCTGTGGTTTTCGACTATAGCATTTGAAATCGACAGGCCCAGCCCCATTCCCTCGGGCTTTGTGCTCGCCAGGGGCTGGAAAAGGCGATCCGAGACGCTTGGATCAATGCCCGGACCACTGTCCTCGACAGTCGTGAGAATGCGATCCTCAGAATCCAATTTCGTTGAAATTTGAAGCTGACGGGTCGGGTACTTGGTTACAGCTTCGATGGCGTTGCGCGCCAAGTTGACGACAAGCTGCTGAATTTGAATGCGATCCGCCATCACCGTATCTTGGCCCTTGTAGAGGTCGTAGACGACGCGGACGTTCGCGTCCCGCGCCATCAGGGCGATGATGAAGTCGACTTCGCCGATGATGGCCGAAAGGCTCTCCGGCTTCTGGAGTGTCCCGCCGCGCGTCGCAAGATCGCGCATGGTGCGGATGATCTCGCCGGCGCGCACGGCCTGGTCGCCGGCGCGGGCCACGGCGTCGATCAGGTCGTCCTCGTTGAGCTCCAGCCGGGCGATCAGGTTGCGGGCGGCACGCAGGTAGTTGGTGACGGCCGACAACGGTTGGTTGAGTTCGTGCGCCAGCACCTGCGCCATCTCGCCCATGGAGTTGGCGCTCCACACCTGGCTGAGCTGGCTGCGCAGTTCATCGTTGCGCCGTTCGGCTTCCTGCATCGACGTCAGGTCGCGCAC
Organism: Phenylobacterium sp.; assembly: GCF_016793285.1. Lineage (GTDB taxonomy): Bacteria > Pseudomonadota > Alphaproteobacteria > Caulobacterales > Caulobacteraceae > Phenylobacterium. Next base: position 6,485 of record NZ_JAEUMO010000215.1, on the reverse strand, counting down.
GACGACCGTGAGCAGCCGGCCGCTCTCGATGTCGACGTGGCCGATGCGCACCTCCATGGGGAAGGTCTCGCCGTCGCGGCGGAGGCCGGTCAACTGGCGGGTGGAGCCGCTGACGTCGTCGCCGTTCCCGTCACCGGCGAGGGCTGCGTCCTCGCCGGGAGGCATCAGGCGGCTGAGGTCCTGGCCCACCAGTTCGGCGGCGCTCCAGCCGAAGATCCGCTCGGCCGCGCGGCTCACGCTCTGGATCACGCCGCGGTCGTCGATGACGGCCAGGGCGTCGGCGACGATCTCGAGGCTGGCCTGCAGCAGCGCCTCGCGCTCGGCCTGGTCGGCGATCAGCTCGGCCGCGGCGCGGCGCTGGGTGAAGATGCGGGCGGCCGCGGCGCCGGCGGCTGCGCCCATGCCGAGGAACAGGAGGCCGCGCAGGACGCGCTCGATCGGCGGAATGTCGGCCAGGCCGTCGAGCCAGACGCCGCCGAGGGTCATCAGGATCGTGGCCGTCAGGGCGCCCAGCGGGCCGCCCATCCACGCGCATGCGAACAGCGCCGGCGCGCCGAGCACGTAGACCGAGTGGCCGAAAAGCGGTCCAGCGGCATAGACCACGGCCAGAACGACCGCGGACAGCCCGACCGCCAGAACCTGGCCTCCGAGGATCCGGAAGCTCAGGGTCGAATTCTTCGCCAAATCGGTTGTGTGATTTCCCGTCCACAACCCAAGCATGTATTCTACATTCCGCGCCGGTCCCCGCCGACTTCCGGAGTCTGCGGAAAAAATTCCAGCTAAGCAATTACGTACAAGTACATAAGGGCAAGCGCGCGCCCTTTTAGGCGTATGTTTTGCCTCTGCTTTCGCCTATCGGGCGAAGACTTGTCAGCTACCTGACAGAGGGACGCCGGGGCCTTCGGGAGACGTGAGGTCGCCCCCGTTCAACGCCTTCTGCATCCAGACGATGTCGACCCAGCGCCCGTGCTTGAAGCCGAACGAACGGCCGACGCCCTGATGGGTGAAGCCCAGTGCGGTGTGCAGGCCGATCGAGGCGGCGTTCCCGCTGTCGCCGATCACGGCCACGAGCTGGCGGACGCCCAGGTCCGCGCAGGCCTCGATCACAGCGCCCAGCACGGCGCGGCCCACGCCTTTGCCGACGGCGTCGGGCGCGATGTAGACGCTGTCCTCCAGCGTGTAGCGATAGGCCGGGCGCAGGCGGAACGGGCCGGCGTAGGCGAAGCCCAGCACGACACCGTCCTGCTCGGCGACGAGGTAGGGCAGGCCGAGGCCCCTGATGGCGGCCAGGCGGCGCGCCATCTCGGCGGCCGGCGGCGGCTCTTCCTCGAACGTGCCGAAGCCGTGCAGCACATGGTGTCCGTAGATGGCCGCCAGCGCGTCCGCATCCGTCTCGTTCGCCCCCCGGATGATCATCCCGCCGCCTTCCAGTCCTTCTCGAGCGCCCAGATGGCGAAGGCGTAGTCCAGGGCGATCTCCTTCAGGAAGTCGAAACGGCCCGAGGCGCCGCCGTGGCCGGCCTCCATGTTGATCTTGAGCAGGATGGGGGCGTCGCCGGTCGAAGACGCGCGCAGCTTCGCCACCCACTTGGCCGGCTCCCAGTAAGTGACGCGCGGGTCGGAGAGGCCGCCGGTGGCGAGGATCGGCGGATAGGCCTGGGCCGAGACCCGGTCGTAGGGGCTGTAGCCGGCGATGCGGTCGTAGGCGGCGGGGTCCTCGATCGGATTCCCCCATTCGGGCCATTCGGGCGGCGTGAGCGGCAGCGAAGTGTCGCTCATGGTGTTGAGCACGTCCACGAACGGCACGGCGGCGATGATCGCGCCCCAGAGGTCCGGCCGCAGGTTGGCGACCGCGCCCATCAGCATGCCCCCGGCCGAGCCGCCGTAGGCCGCGATCCGGCCCTCCGCGGCATACTTCTGGGCGACCAGGTGCTCGGCGCAGGCGATGAAGTCGGTGAAGGTGTTGGTCTTCTTCTCCCTGCGGCCGTCGAGGAACCAGCCCCAGCCCTTGTCCGATCCGCCGCGGATATGCGCCGTGGCCCAGATCCAGCCGCGGTCGACGAGGCTGAGGTTGCGGATCGAGAAGCTGGGCTCCATGGCGTGGCCGTAGCTGCCGTAGCCGTAGAGCAGCAGCGGCGCCGAGCCGTCCTGCGGCGCGTCCTTCAGCATCAGCAGCGTGATCGGCACCTCGGCGCCGTCCGCGGCCCTGGCCGTGAGCCGGCGCGCCACGTAGCGGGCGGGATCGTGGCCGGACGGGATTTCCTGGGTCTTGCGCAGCGTCCGCGCGCGGGTGGCCATGTCGTAGTCGAAAGTCTGCCGCGGCGTGGTCGGCGACTGGTAGACGAAGCGGGTCGTGGCCGTGGCGTACTCGTAGCCGCCTTCGAGGTTCAGCGCGTAGGCCTCCTCGTCGAAGGCGACGATGTGCTCGGCGCCGCTGCGATCCATCACCACCAGGCGGTCCAGCGCGTTCACCCGCTCGGCGCGGACCAGGTGGCCGGCGTAGGCGGCGAAGCCGGTGATGTAGCGGCCGGGCTGGTGGGCGATCCAGTTGCGCCAGGTCGCCTTGGCCGGGACCGCCGCGTCCGACGTGCAGAGCTTGAAGTCGACCGCGCCGTCGTCGTTGGTGCGGATCACCCAGCGGTCGGTCCAGTGGTCGAGGCTGTACTTGACGCCGACGCGACGCGGCTCGGCGATCAGCGGCGCGGCGGTCGGATCGGAGGCGGGGATCAGCAGGATCTCGGTGGTCTCCTGGTTGCCCACATGGATCAGGATATGGCTGTCGTCGGAGGCCACGCCCACGCCCAGGAACATGCCGTCGTCGAGTTCCTCGTAGACGAGGGCGTCGTCACCGCCGCGCGCGGCGCGGCGGAAGACCTTGGCCGGCCGGGCGTTCTCGTCGCGCCAGATCCAGAAGATCCACCGGCTGTCCGGCGAGAAGACGAAGTCGCCGTAGGCGCTCTCGATCGGCGGACCGACGTCCTGGCCGGTCGCCAGATCCTTGACCCGGATCCGATAGTACTCGCTGCCCTGCTCGTCGGCGGCCCAGCCGAAGAGGGCGTGGTCGGGGCTGTGGCTGGCGGCGCCCACCTGGAAGAAGGCCTTGCCCCTGGCCAGCGCGGGCTCGTCCAGCAGCACCTCCTCGCCGTCGGCGGGCCCGGCCCCCTCGTGGCCTCGTGGCCGGCGGCCGTGGATCGGGTGCTCGGCGCCCAGGTCGTAGCGGACGTAGTAGTCCCAGGGCCCGTCGGGCGAGGGGACCGAGCTGTCGTCCTCCTTGATGCGCCCTTTCATCTCGGCGAACAGCTTCGCCTGGAGATCCTCCGTGCTGGCCAGCACAGCCTTGGTGAAGGCGTTCTCGGCGTCGAGGTGGGTGCGCACGTCGGCTCGCAGGACCTTGGGGTCGCGCAGGACCTGCTGCCAGTTGTCGTCCTTCATCCAGGCGTAGTCGTCGACCCGGACGCGGCCCAGTTGCTCGATGCGATGCGGGACCTTCGGGGCGACGGGGGGCTTTGTGGCGCTCATGCGGCGCTAGATGCGGCCTCCGGAGCCCTCGCTCAAGCGTACAATCCCTTGCCGGGTGCGCGTTTCCGCGCGCGGCTCACGGCCGCAGGCGAATGTGGCGACTTGTTGGCCGCAGTCGTTCCGTGATTCACTACTTGTGCATCGAGATCGCGCATCAAAGACGCGAGGGGCTAGTCGAGTTGAGGGGCCATCCATGGTCATGGACCTGGCGGTTGATCTGATCCACGCGACTGTTCAGCTTGAACAGCCGCTGGGCGACGGCACCCGCACCGTCGGGACGGGGTTCCTGATCTCGGCGCCGGACGCCGACGGCAAGCCGCGCACGGTGCTGGTCACCGCCAACCACGTGCTCCAGAAGATGCCGGGCGCGACCGCCCGGATCGGCTACCGCATCGCCAACCCCGACGGGTCGTGGAGTTATTCACCCCAGCAGGTGAAAATCCGCGATGGCGAGGGCCGCGAGCTGTGGACCCACCACCCGAACCGCGACGTTGCGGCGATCACCATCAAGGCGCCGGCCGAGTTCGCCAAGGCCGCGCTGCCGATGAACTACCTGGCCGCCGACGACACCTTCGAGAAGTTCCAGGTCAACGCCGGCGACGAGATGATGGCCCTGGGCTTCCCGCGCGGCCTGTCGGCCAATTCGGCGGGGTTCCCGATCCTGCGCTCGGGCCGGGTGGCGTCCTATCCGCTGGCGCCGGCCAAGGTGTTCCCGACGTTCCTGCTCGACTTCTCGGTCTTCCCGGGCAACTCGGGCGGGCCGGTGTTCGTGAGCCGCGGCTCCAGGTCCGAGCCGGCCGGCGTCCAGCAGGCGTCCAACGCGACCGACAACGGCGCCGACGCCGGCTTCATCGCGGGCCTGCTCACCCAGCAGGTCGAGCTCAACAACGAACGGCTCGAGATCGGCATCGTCACCCACGCGCGCTACATCCGCGAGACGATCGCCCTGATGCAGAACCCGCTCGCGCCGGCCACCCTCGCCGAGGGCATGACCGCTGTCACCGGCAGCCGCACGGCCTCCGCGGAGGAGGCCGCACGGGAGTAGTCCGCGCAGCCCCCTCGGTCAGCTTCGCCGACAGCTCCCCCTGAGGGGGAGCACTAACCGCCGTAGAGCACCGAGATCGTCTCGGCGATGCAGGCCGGACGGTCCTCGCCCTCGATCTCGATGGTGCATTCGTTCTTGATCTGCATGCCGCCCGCTTTGGGCTCGGCGCCGATCAGCTTCTGGCGCATGCGCACGCGCTTGCCGACGCGGACCATGTTGGTGAAGCGCACCTTGTCCGAGCCGTAGTTGATGCCGCGGGTCACGCCCTTCACCGGCAGCATGCCGGCGCCGAGGAAGGGGATGAGCGACAGCGTCAGGTAGCCGTGGGCGATCGGGCCGCCGATCTCCTTCGTCGCGCGCTCCACGTCGACGTGGATCCACTGATGGTCGCCGGTGGCCTCGGCGAACTTGTTGACGCGGTCCTGGTCGATCAGGACCCAGTCCGACACGCCCACCTCCTGGCCCACCAGTCCGGGCAGGTCCTTGATCTCGACCGGGTTCATTCGTCACTCCTCATTGGTGTTCGGGGGCAGGCTCTAGCATCACCGCTAGACGATCCGCGAGCCTTCCTTGCCCCAGTAGGCGTCGCGGATCAGCCGCTTGTAGAGCTTGCCGGTGGCGTGGCGGGGGAGCTCCTCCATGAAGTCGAGCTTGCGCGGCGCCTTCACATGGCTGAGCCCCTGGCGCGCGAAGGCCATCAGCTCGTCGCGCAGCGCGTCGCCGGCGTCGGCCCAGTCGGCCGGCTGGATCACCGCGATCACCTGCTCGCCCATCTCCTCGTGCGGGCCGCCCACCACGGCCACGTCGGCGACCTTGGGGTGGCCGATCAGCAGGTTCTCGATCTCCTGCGGATAGATGTTCACGCCGCCGGAGATGATCATGAAGCTCTTGCGGTCGGTGAGGTAGAGGAAGCCCTCCTCGTCGACCCAGCCCACGTCGCCCAGGGTCGTCCAGCCGTGCTTGTTGGTGCCCTCGGCCACCTTCTCGGGGGCGTTGTGGTACGCGAGCGGCGGGCCGTTGGCGAAGTGGACCACGCCCTCGCTGCGCGGCGGCAGCGCCTCGCCGTCCTCGCCGCAGATGCGCAGCTCGCCGATGATCGCGCGGCCGACCGAGCCCTTGTGCGCCATCCACTCCGGCGCGGTGATGTAGCAGAAGCCGTTGCCCTCGGTGCCGGCGTAGTACTCGTAGATCGCGTCGCCCCACCAGCCGATCATCTGCTCCTTGACGGGCACAGGACAGGGGGCGGCGGCATGCACCGCCGACTTCATCGACGAGACGTCGTAGCGATCGCGCACCTCCTGCGGCAGCTTCAGCATCCGCACGAAGTGGGTGGGCACGAACTGGCCGCAGTCGCACCTGTACTTCTCGATCAGCGCCAGGGCCTGTTCGGGGTCGAACTTCTCCATCACCACGACCGTCCCGCCCTGGCGATGGACGCCCATGGTCCAGCGCAGCGGGGCGGCGTGATAGAGCGGGGCGGGCGACAGGTAGGTCGGCGTCTCGGGGAAGCCGAACAGCATCTGGGCGATGCTGCCCATACCCGGCGTCTGGTCGATGGGCAGGCCGGTCAGCGGCGGCTTGATGCCCTTGGGCCGGCCGGTGGTGCCCGACGAATAGAGCATGTCCGAGCCCGAGGTCTCGTCGGCGATCGGCGTCGTGGGGAAGCCGGCGATGGCGGCCTCCCAGCTTTCGTAGGGCGCCCGGGCCGGGTCGGTCATGTAGAGCTTCACCGACTTGGGCAGCACGCCCGGCAGCTCGTCGACCACGGCGCCGACGCCCGGCGAGGTGACCAGGAGCTGCGCCCCGCAGTCGCCCACGATGTACTCGACCTCGCCGGCGGTCAGCTTGGACGAGATGCAGGTGTAGTAGAGCCCCGCCCGCTGCGCCGCCCAGGCGATCTCGTAGTAGCGCGGGTGGTTCTC
>NZ_JAEUMO010000158.1 GCF_016793285.1 Phenylobacterium sp. | reverse complement strand
TTCGGCGTCGAGGGCGGCCTGCGGCGGATCCGGCAGGTCGCGCCAGCGGGCGCTCTCGTCGGGCTTGAAGCCCAGGTCCAGCGCCATGCGCGCCACGTGATCGTCCAGCGGCTCGCCGGCGAAGTCGTCCTTCCGGCGGTCCTCGGCGATGTTCCCTTCGATCTCCTGGCGATACCAGGCCAGCGTCTCGGCGGCGTCGGCGAACGCGACGGCCTCTTCGCCCAGTTCGGCGGCCTCGGCCTCGGTCCGCTCGGCCTCGTCCCAGGCCACGCGCAGGAGCGCTGTGCGCAGCTCTCCGATGCGGCGCGCGACGGCGACGCCGCCGGGCCTGGGCCGGGGCGTGGTGGCCTGCATCCGGGCGGCGGCCGACAGGTCCCGCTTCAGCCGCGCCTTCACCGCCAGCGTCTGGCGATACGACCGCGCCGCGCGCTGGTAGTCGCGCATCAGCCCGCCGGCCTCGGCGTTGTCCTCGCAGGCCAGCGCGCGGCGCGCAAAGTCCCGCGCCAGCTCCAGGTCATGCCGCGCGATCTCCGCGAGCCCCTGGGCGTCCTCCTCGGTGATGTCGAGCGCGTCCCACATGTCGGCTGGGAGCGTGGAGGCCTCATGCGTCAGAAGCGGACGTAGAATGTGGAGACGAAGAACAGGGCGCGGAAACGCGGTCGGATCCACGCGCCGCCATCGGCAAATCATCGGCATCCCATCGTCTCGGCGTCGCAGAACCGGCCGGCTTGCCCGACGCAAGGTCTGCGCGAGGGTCCGGGGTGCGGGACGGCTTGTGCGGCTTGGGGGTGGAGATGAAGTCTGCAGGATTGGGCGCAGCGATGGCGCTGGGATTGTGTGCGTGGACGGAGGGCCGCCCGGCCGCAGTCGGCGGCATACCGGAACCGGCCGGAGGCATGGGCGCCACGCTGCGCCCGCGCCGCGGCGTGGAGGCGTGAGCATGCGGTCCCTGATCCTGGCTGCGGCCTTCAGCCTCGCGCTCGCGGCGCCCGCCCTCGCGGCGACCCACACCATCGTCTACGGCCCCGGCTCTTGCGACGGCGGGTGCGTCAACGGCGGCGACGAGATCTCCCAACTGTTCGGCAGCGTGCCCGACGTCGTGGTGCAGAACATGCGGCTCGCCGACGGCTACGTCCCCGTCGGAGGGCTGAACTACTGGCCCGACAGCTACAGCGGCAGCTCCGCGGCCTATGTCGAGGACTCCAGCCATACCACCCGGGGCGCGGTGGCCCTGTTCAACAACAACCTGGCGGGGGGCTACATCACGCTGGTCTCGGCGGACTTCGGCGGCTGGCCCAACGCCGCGGTCGACATCGGCTGGGAGCTCTATTCAACGGGAGGGACCCTATCCACCGGGTCGGTGACCACCAATCCGACAGGATTGACGACGGTGCATTTCAACGTCACGGCCGCGCGCAACCAGCCGATCGCGCTGATCTTCGGCCCCGACGCCTACATCGGCGGGGTACAGAACATCGTCTTCAGGTTCGACGAGACGCTCCCCACCCAGGGCGGGATCCCCGAGCCGAGCTCGTGGGCGATGCTGATCGCCGGCTTCGGCCTGGCCGGCGCGTCCCTGCGCCGGCGCCTGGCGCACAGCAAGATGTGCGGCCGTCCTGGCGCGCCCCGAGCCGACGCAGGTTTCCCGCTCTGAGATCAGAGGCCGAAGGGCCAGGTGTCCTCCGCGCCGGTGGGGTGGTCGGCGGGGTGTTCGGGGGCGAGGGGGGTCACCGCGGTGGTCTCGTCGAACCAGACCCAGGCGTCGTACTGCTCGGGCAGCCGGCAGTCGGCGTAGTGGCTCCAGCGTTCGGTCTCGGGGCGGTAGATCACGCCGATGAACCGTTCCAGCCGCGGGTCCGCCAGCGCCCGGCGCACGCCGTTGCGCGCCTCGGGCCGCATATCGAGCAGGAACCGGTCGATGCCCGCGTTGTGCGACTGCCGCTCGTGGCTCTCGGCCATCGAGGGCTTCACGTCCCTGACCTCCATCGGTCCGTCCCAGTCGTCGGCGCAGGCCACCGTGCCAGCATGGGTTCCGAAGCCGATCAGGCGGGCGCTGTCGCCCCAGGCCTCGCGGCAGAGCTGGCCCAGGTTCACCTCGTCGCGCATCGCGCCCATCTCGGTGGCCCGCGCGTCGCCGATGTGGCTGTTGTGCGCCCAGACCACCGCCTTGGCGTCGCGCCGGGCGTCCAGCAGCGCCTTCAGCGTGTCGAACATGTGCGTGTCGCGCAGGTTCCAGGCCTCCGCGCCGCCGTAGTACATGGCCCGGTAGTAGGCCTCGGCGTCCTTCACCAGCCGCGCGCTCTGCGCCGCGTCCAGCAGGTCCTCGTCGGCGCGGCCGCGCTCGCGGAACTGGCGGTCCAGCATCTCGCGCAGCATGGCCGTCACCGCGCCCTCGCAGGCCGCGTAGCGCCCGGACACCGCCATCCGCCCGTAAGCCGCCGGCTCCTGCGCCCAGGGCGTCAGGCAGCCGTAGCGCTCGCGCGCCACCTTCGCCGCCTCGGGGTCCACGCGCTCCAGGTAGTCCACCACCGCCCGCATCGAGCCGGCGAGGTTGTAGAGGTCGAGGCCCGCGATCCGGGCCTGCGAGCCGCGCCCGTGGCTGGCGTTGTGGGCGGCGAGCCACCGCAGGAAGCCGTCGAACTCGCGGTTCTTCCACATCCACTGCGGAAACCGCGCGAAGGCGCCGCCGGGCGGGCGGGGCTTGCCGCGCACGCGGGCGTCCAGCGCCTGGGCGTCGGGCCAGTCGGCCTCCAGCGCCACGATGCTGAAGCCCCGATGCTCGATCAGCCAGCGGGTGATGGCCGCGCGGGCGCGGTAGAACTCGCTGGTCCCATGGCTCGCTTCGCCCAGCAGCACCACGCGGGCGTCGCCGAACCGGTCGAACAGCCTGCCGAACTCGGGGTCGTCGATGGGAGGGAGCGGCTCGGCCGCGGCGGCGATGACGCCCGCCGGTCCGCGGGGCAGCAGGCGGTCGCGCCCGACCTGACGCCGCTCGACGGGGGAACCGATGTCGGGCATGGCCAAGCTACTCCGGACGCGAACTGGGAGAACCTCCAGACCGTGGCGCGGGTTCCCGGCGGAACCGGGTTGGAAGCAAGGCGAAATGACGGCGCGCGATCTGCGAACGGCGCAGACGTCGGACCGGGCGCGACGGGGCGCCGCCGCCCGCCGGCTTCCTTCCCGCGAGAAGCCATGGTCTCCTGCCCGCGGAGGGGGACATGGCGGACAGGGACATCGGAATGCAGTCGGGCGTCTGGCGCGCAGGGCTCCTCTTCTGCGCCGCGCTCGGCCTCGCTGCGGGCTTTGCGGCGGTCGTCGCATTCCTCCACGCCGCGGCGACCGGCCTGCTGGGCAAGCCGCAGGTCGACGCCTGGGTGGTGGGCGACCACAGCGTGCTCGCCGGCTGGCTGGGCGCAGCGTCGGCCATCGCCAACATCATGGTCGCGGTCATCGCCTGGTACGCGATCCGCTTCGCGAGAAACCAGGCGATCGAGGCCAACCGCGCGCGCGTCGCGACGCTCTATGCCGAAGTGCATAAGATGTGGAACGCAGCCGATTTCACACAGTCGCGCGATCTGGTCCGGGCCCTGACCCACGAGTACGACAGGAAGCTGCCGGAGTTCGACGAACAGTTCGGCGGAGACGCGACGAAGATACCGACCAAGGCGCAGTATATCGCCACAATCCTGATCTCGATGAGGGATGCAGATCGCAAGACGTACAACAAGTACACGAAGTGCCTGGATATCCTAGAATACTTCGGGGCGGCCTGCCGACGGGAGATCATGGACTGGGAAATGCTCATGGAGATGTATGGCGGGCAGGTCGGCGGCATGTCGGCCGCCCTGACGGAATTCTGCCTGCAGCTCCAGGTGCGCATCGAAGCGGAGAAGTACGGGCACGCAAGTTCCGTCTACGCCAACGCGCTGTGGCTGTTCGACCGGAACGAGACCTACGCGCCCTTCAGATTTCAGGTGAACCCGAAGCACTTGTTGCCCATACCGGGCGCATGATCGCTCTACGGTCCCTCGCGCCCGGGCCATGCCTCCTCGTCGCCCTGGTCCTCGCCGGCTGCAGCAGCGCTCCGCAGCGGGCGGCCTGCCCGGCCGGGCAGGTCTGCCTGGAATACGGCAACAACTCCGAGCCCCAGACGCTCGACCCGCAGAAGGCCAACCTTCTCGACGAGTCCTCGATCATCAACGACATGATGATGGGCCTGACGACGGAGGCCCCCGACGCCAGTCCGATCCCCGGCGCCGCCACCCACTGGGAAACCAGCCCCGACGGCCTCGTCTGGACCTTCCACCTGCGCGACGCGAAATGGTCGGACGGCGCGCCCGTCACCGCGGACGACTTCGTCTTCGGCCTGCGCCGCACGCTCGATCCGAAGACGGCGTCGATCTACGCCTACCTGCTCTACGCCATCGAGAACGGCCAGCAGGTCAACGAGGGCAAGCTGCCGCTCACCGCGCTCGGCGTCTCGGCGCCCGACCCGAAGACGGTGGTGATCCGCCTGATCCACCCCGTGCCCTACCTGCCCGAACTGACGAAGCACCAGAGCTTCTTCCCGGCCCCGCAGCATGTGGTGGAGCGGTACGGCGACGGCTGGGTGAAGCCCGGCCGCTACGTTTCCAACGGCGCCTTCAAGCTGACCGCCTGGAAGCTCGGCGACCGCATCACCGCCGAGAAGAACCCGTACTTCTACGATGCGAAGAACGTCTGCCTCGACCGCGTGAACTACTATCCGACCCCCGACGTGGTCTCGGCCGAGCGGCGGGTCGCCCGCGGCGAACTCGACCTCAACACCCGCTTCCAGTCCAACCGCTACCAGCGGCTGAAGGAGACCATGCCGGGCGTGGCGCACACCGACGTGTCGCTCGCCACCGCCTATCTCAGTTTCAACACCCGCGACGTCGCCGCCTTCCGCGACGTGCGCGTGCGCCGCGCGCTTTCGATGAGCGTCGACCGCGCGTTCATCACGGGCAAGCTGCTGCGCGCGGGCCAGCAGCCGGCCTATTCGTTCGTGCCGCCGATCACCGCGGGCTACGTCAAGGACACGCCGAAGGTGCGCTGGGCGGGGCTCACCTTCGAGCAGCGGACGGCGGAGGCGAAGCGCCTGCTGGCGCAGGCCGGCTACTCGAAGGCCCGGCCGCTCGCGCTCACCATCACCACGCCCAACAACACCGACACGCTGCTGCTCATGGAGGCGGTGCAGGCCGACTGGCGGGCGCTGGGCCTCGTCGACGTGAAGATCGAGCAGAACGAGGCGGGCGTCGCCTTCGCCGCCTACCGAAACCGCGCCTTCGAGATCGGCTCGATGAGCTGGTACGGCGACTTCAACGATCCGGTCACCTTCCTGGGCCTCTTCAAGAGCGACACCGGCGCGCAGAACTACGGCGACTACAAGAACCCCGCCTACGACGCCCTGCTGGCCGCCGCCGACCAGGAGCCCGACCTGGGGAAGCGCGCCACGATCCTCGCCCGCGCCGAGCAGCTCATGCTGGACGACGAGGCCAGCATCCCGATCTTCTTCGTGGTGAACCGCAACCTGGTCTCCCGGCGCGTCACCGGCTGGGTCGACAACGCCCCCAACTTCCACCGCTCCAGGTGGATGTGCCTGAAGAGGTGAGGCGATCCCCGCGCCCGGCCTCGCGGCGGCGTGGGAGAGGGCGGCCGGCTACGCCCGCGCGTGGACGGCGCCTTCGGCCTCGAGCGGGTGGTCCAGGCGGGCGATCATCTCCCTGGGGCAGACCTGCCAGAACCGGGCGACGGCGAGGTCCCAGTTGCGCAGGAGATCGTCGGCGAGCGCCGAGCCGGTCTCGCGCCGGTGTTCCTCGACGAGGTCCTTGAGCACGCCCTGCCAGTGGGCCGCGGTGACGCGGCAGGCGACCACGCTCTCGGCGTTGAGCTGCCGCTCGAACACGCCCTCGGCGTCGAGCACGAAGGCCATGCCGCCGGTCATGCCCGCCGCGAAGTTGAAGCCGACCGGCCCCAGGATCACGGCCGTCCCGCCGGTCATGTACTCCAGCCCGTTCGCGCCGCAGCCCTCGATGACGGTGACCGCGCCCGAGTTGCGCACCGCGAACCGCTCGCCGGCCAGGCCCGCCGCGAACAGCCGCCCCGAGGTCGCGCCGTAGAGGACGGTGTTGCCGACGATCGCCTGCCGGTGCGGGTTCGCCAGCCCCGGCGTGGGCCGGATCGCGATGGTCGCGCCCGAGAGGCCCTTGCCCACGTAGTCGTTGGCCTCGCCGGTCACCTCCAGCCGCAGGCCCTGTACGGCGAACGCCCCCAGGCTCTGGCCGGCCGAACCCCTGAGCTGGACGGTGAGATGACCGGGCCGCAGGCCGTCCATCCCGAACTTCCGCACGATGTGCGAGCTGGTCCGGGCGCCGATCGCCCGCATGGTGTTCCGGATCGTGTAGGTGAGCTGCATCTTCTCGCCGCGCTCCAGGAACGGCGCCGCGTCGCGCACGATCTGGGCGTCGAGCGTGTCGGGCGCCTCGTTGCGCCCGGCGACCGTGCAGTAGGGCTTGTTGAGCCCCGGATCGGCCTTCACCAGCAGCGGGTTCAGGTCGAGGTCGTCCAGGTGCTCGCCGCCGCGGCTCACCTGCATCAGGAGGTCGGTGCGGCCCACCGCCTCCTGCAGCGAGCGCAGGCCCAGGCGCGCCAGGATCTCGCGCACCTCCTCGGCGATAAAGGTGAAGAGGTTGACCACCTTGTCGGGCGTGCCGGCGAACCTGGCGCGCAGCGCCTCGTCCTGCGTGCAGACGCCGACCGGGCAGGTGTTGGAATGGCACTGGCGCACCATGATGCAGCCCATGGCGATCAGGCTGGCGGTGCCGATTCCATACTCTTCGGCGCCGAGCATCGCGGCGATCACCACGTCGCGGCCGGTGCGGATGCCGCCGTCGGTCCGCAGGCGCACGAAGTGGCGCAGGTTGTTCAGCGTCAGCACCTGATGGGCTTCGGAGAGGCCCATCTCCCACGGCCCGCCGGCGTACTTGATCGAGGTCTGCGGGCTCGCGCCCGTACCGCCGACGTTGCCCGAGATCAGGATGGTGTCGGCCTTGGCCTTGGCCACCCCCGCCGCGATCGCGCCGATGCCGGTCATGGCGACCAGCTTCACCGTCACCCGGGCGTCGGGGTTGATCTGCTTCAGGTCGTAGATGAGCTGGGCCAGGTCCTCGATGGAATAGATGTCGTGGTGCGGCGGCGGGCTGATGAGCGTCACGCCGGGGGTGGCGTGACGCAGCTTCGCGATCAGCTCGGTCACCTTGAACCCGGGAAGCTGGCCGCCCTCGCCGGGCTTGGCGCCCTGGCTGACCTTGATCTCGATCTCGCGGCATTCGTTCAGGTACTCGGCGGTCACGCCGAACCGGCCCGAGGCGACCTGCTTCACCGCCGAATTGGGGTTGTCGCCGTTGGGCAGGGGCCTGTAGCGCGCGCGGTCCTCGCCGCCCTCGCCCGACACGCTCTTCGCGCCGATCCGGTTCATGGCGATGTTGAGCGCGCCGTGCGCCTCCGGGCTCAGCGCGCCGAGGCTCATGCCGGGGGTGACGAAGCGCTTGCGGATCTCGTTGACGCTCTCGACCTCGTCGAGGGCGACGGGCCTGGCGCCGTCGCGGGTGTCCGGGCGGATGTCCAGGAGGTCGCGCAACTGGATCATGGGCATGTTCGCCATGCCCTCCGAGAAGCGCCGGTAGAGCCCGTAGTCGCCGCGGTCGCAGGCGGACTGAAGCACATGGATCATCCGCGCCTCGAAGGCGTGCGCCTCGCCCGAGCGGCGGGCCTTGTAGAAGCCGCCCACCGGCAGGCCGATCGCCGCCGGATCCCAGGCCTTGCGGTGCAGCTCCACCGCCTTGGCCTCCAGACCGGCGAGGCCGATGCCCGAGATCCGCGACGGCATGCCGGGGAAGAACTCGGCCACCAGGCTGCGCGAAAGCCCCACCGCCTCGAAGTTGAGCCCGCCGCGGTACGAGGAGATCACCGAGATCCCCATCTTCGAGATGATCTTGAGCAGGCCGCCCTCGATCGCCTTCTTGTGGTTCAGGCAGAGGTCGCGGAGCGACAGCTCGCCGGTGAGGCCGCGCGCCTGCCGGTCCAGGAAGCTCTCCTGCGCCAGGTAGGCGTTCACCGCCGTCGCGCCGACGCCGACCAGCACGGCGAAGGCATGCGTGTCCAGGCACTCGGCCGAGCGCACGACGATGGAGACGTAGCTGCGCAGCCCCCTGGCCACCAGCCAGGCGTGGACGCCGCCGGTCGCGAGCACCATCGGCAGCGCCACGCGGTCGGGGCCCGAGCCCTCGTCGGTGAGCACGATGGTCGAGCGGCCGCTCAGCGCGGCCTCTTCCGCCTCGGCGCGGATCCGGTCGAGGTTGGCCCGCAGGGCGTCGCCGCCGCGGGCGTCCGCCGCCGGGATCGGCATGGTGCAGTCGATGCGCGCGACGCTCTTCTCGCCGATCTCGCCCACGACACGTTCGTACATGCCGGTGGTCAGCACGGGGCTGTCCATGACGAAGACGTCGGTCTGGGCCTCGCTCTCGGCCAGGATGTTGCCGAGGTTCTTGAAGCGGGTCTTCAGGCTCATCACCGCCGTCTCGCGCAGGCTGTCGATCGGCGGGTTGGTCACCTGGCTGAAGTTCTGGCGGAAGAAGTGGCTGAGCGGCCGGTAGCCTTCCGACAGGACGGCCAGCGGCGCGTCGTCGCCCATCGAGCCCACGGCCTCCTTCGCGTCCTCGACCATGGGCGCCAGGATCAGCTCCAGGTCCTCGAGCGTCAGGCCGGCGGCGACCTGCCGGCGCATCAGTTCCTCGCGGCCGTAGGCGCGCGGCTCGACCCCGGGGCCGATGCGGGCTTCGAGGTCGACGATGTTGCCGAGCCAGCGGTCGTAGGGGTGGAGCGCCGCCAGCCGGTCGAGCGTCTCCTCCTCGCGGTAGAGGCGTCCTTCGGCGAGATCCACGGCCAGCATCCGGCCGGGCTCGATGTGGGCCTTGCGCACGATGCGGCTCTCGTCGACGCGGCACATGCCGGCCTCGGAGCCCACGATCAGCAGGCCGTCGGAGGTCTCGGCGACGCGCATCGGGCGCAGCCCGTTGCGGTCCTTGCCGGCGACCACCCAGCGGCCGTCGGAGGCGCAGACCGCCGCCGGCCCGTCCCAGGGCTCCATCACCGAGTTGCAGTAGGCGTAGAGGGCCTTGTGACCCTCCTTGATCTGGCCGTCCGCGCGCGCCGCCCAGGCCTCGGGGATCAGGAGCGCCTTGGCCATCGGCGCGTCGCGCCCGGCGCGGACCAGCACCTCGAAGGTGTTGTCGAGCGCCGAGCTGTCCGAGCCGCCCGGCTGGATCACCGGCTTGATGTCGTCCTGGTAGTCGCCGAAGGCCCCGGCCGCCATGCGGATCTCGTGGCTCTTCATCCAGTTCACGTTGCCCTTGAGCGTGTTGATCTCGCCGTTGTGGGCCAGCATCCGGAACGGCTGGGCCAGCCGCCATTCCGGGAAGGTGTTGGTGGAGTAGCGCTGGTGGAAGATCGCCACCGCCGACTGGAAGCGCGGGTCGGTGAGGTCGGGATAGAACTCGTCGATGTGCTGGGCGAGGAACATGCCCTTGTAGATCAGCGCCCGCGCCGACAGCGAGCAGATGTAGAAGTGCTGGATGTTCGCCGCCGCGATCCGGCGCTCGATGCGCTTGCGGCAGAGGAAGAGCGCGCGCTCCAGGTCCTCGCCCTCCAGGCCCCCGGGCGGGCTGAGCATGATCTGCTCGATCTCGGGGCGCGTGGCGTTGGCCTTCTCGCCGATCACCGAGGTGTCGGTCGGGACCTGCCGCCAGCCGTAGATGTAGAAGCCGAAGCGCAGGGCTTCGCTCTCGACGATGGTCCGGGCCGCCTCCTGGGCGCCGAGGTCGACCCGCGGCAGGAAGACCTGGCCCACGGCGATGGGGCCCGGCCGCACGACATGGCCGATCCGCTCGACGTGGGCGGCGAAGAAGTCCTGCGGGACGCTGACCAGCACGCCGGCGCCGTCGCCGGTCTTGCCGTCGGCGTCGACGGCGCCGCGGTGCCAGACGGCCTTCAGCGCGCGGATCGCCAGCTCGACCACCTCGCGCCGCGGCTTGCCGTCGATGGCGCAGACGAGGCCCACGCCGCACGCGTCGTGCTGGGCGGTGATGTCGTAGCCGTTCGCCGCGATCAGCCGCTCGCGGTCGCGTTCGTAGCGCGCCGCCCAATCCCCCTGAACGTCATGGCCGGGCTTGTCCCGGCCATCCATGAACGCAGGCGTCGCAGGCATATCTCGGACCTCGGCGTGTATGGATCCCCGGGACACGCCCGGGGATGACGTTCCTTGGGTGGGGCGTTGGCTCATCGAACTACTCCGCGGCGATGGCGGACCCGGCCGCGTGGGCGGCCAGGTAGCGGTGGATGGCTTCGGCGGCGTCGCGGCCGTCGCGGATGGCCCAGACGACGAGGCTCGCGCCGCGCACGACGTCGCCGCCGGCGAAGACGCCCGGGATCGAGGTCATCTGCGTGCGCAGGTCGGCCTTCAGCGTGCCCCAGCGGGTGACGGCCAG